>JAEZIZ010000149.1 GCA_023415915.1 Bacillota bacterium
TGCAGATACCACATAGTATGGGCACCAAAGTTCCGGAGAAAGATAGTATACGGGAAATACCGGAAAGAAATAGGTGCTATATTGAGAAAACTATGCGAGTATAAAGGAATCGAAATAATAGAAGCCAATGCTTGTATAGACCACATACATATGTGACTGCGGATACCACCGAAGTACAGCGTAGCACAGATAATGGGGTACATCAAGGGAAAAAGTTCGCTGATGATATTTGAGCAATTTCCGAACCTGAAGTACAAGTATGGCAGTATGACCTTCTGGTGTAAAGGATATTATGTAAGTACAGTAGGGATAAATGAGGAGCAAATAAGAAAATACATCAGGGAACAAGAAACTAACGATAAGATGACGGATAAAGTGAAAGAACCGGACAATCCCTTTAAGGGATAGCCCGGTAAGAAACGCGGAAGTCGGTCACAAGTACCTTGAGGTACTGCGCAGAAATATGCCCTTATAGGGCTAGTGCAAACTGCGCGTTGAACGCGCAGTTATGATTATACTTTGTGGTGTGGCTTAAGGCTCAACTTTAGCAATGTGGGAGTGTATAGGTAGATTAAACCTTAATATTAAAACTTTGCTGTCCGTTGTCCTATTCGTCGGTAGTTTCGTTACCCGCCATATCCCCTTGCGCTTTTTCAAAAAATGTACGCACCAATATATCCTGCTCATGATTCCCGAATTTTTTGCCGAACAGCGTCAAGCCGCCCACATTTTTTGCATCTTTAGCAACTTCAAAACGTATGCTCCAATATTGGTTATTGTTCGTCAAAAGCTGGCTTAAGGTTACATCTGAGACTTTTTGGTCGTCCATGTTAACTCCGTCCTCGGTGATATGTATTGTCTTTAATAATCCGTATTGATTGGACGGCCACCATTCGGGCGTAAGTTTTCCGCGTTTCACACCATAATCGCCGGGGCTGGTCCATGTAAAAAGCTTTTTATCGTTAAAATAAAAAGTTATATCGGACGGCCAATCGTCGGCAAAATCCGGCGCCTCGGAAGCGATCTCAAAGGACAGCTCAATTTCCACTATCTTTTGTTCGGCTGATAAACGATTCGGGCATCTATATTCCACAAATCCTTGCGTAAACCACAAAAGTTGTGCATTAAAGCGCTCGGTTTCCCAAAAGACCTGCGGGTCATCACGGGTGCCGATAACACCCCTCTCTGTTGCAAGACCGCATGTTGGCGTACCATCTATCAGACAATAACTCCCGACAGGGATTGAATATGAACTAACCATAGGTAACCCCCGCCTGCGGTAATCTAACATAAGCCGATATTCAGCGAAAGCCAAAGTGCAAATTTTACTCATTGAGCCGTTTCTTTTAACCATCCGGGTGGTCACAAAGCCGGCGTCTTCCAGCTTTTTAACATGCTTTATTATAATTGGGCTGCTAATACCGATTCTGTCGGCAAGTTGCTTGATGTTTAGCTCCTCTTCCGCAAGCAGATGTATGATTTCCAGACGCACGCGACTTGCGAGCGCTTCAAAAAAGGCTACGTTTTCCGGTATTGGGGAAATCAGCATACAGGCTCCTCTTTTCTTATCCTTTTATACCGCCAGCGGTCATACCGGCTATAAAGTATTTTTGAAATATCAGGAATAAAACAACTACTGGAATCACGGAAAATACTGCTCCGGCTATCAAAACGTCGTAATTATTTCCGTAAGGCGTAATCAATGCATTCAGCCCTATTGGCAGCGTAAGTTTGTCTTTCGAATTCAAAACAATCATTGGCCATAAAAAACTATTCCAACTGTTCATACCCACAAAAATGCCCATAGCCGCAAAAGCGGGTTTCATCAGCGGGAGTATGATCCGGGCGAATATGCCATATTCACTACAACCGTCTACCCGCGCAGCATCCAAAAAATCTTTGGGCATTCCGCTTAAATATTGACGGAAGAAAAATATAGGCAACGGCCCTGCCACGAATGGCAAAATGACGCCCCATATACTGTCGATCAGCCCGAGCTTAATAATCAACTGGAAAAGCGGCAACATGATGATTTCCATTGGTATCATCATAATAATCAAAACACACATAAAAAGCAAATTTTTAAATTTGAAATCATACATAGCGAAACCATAGCCAACAAAAGCGCTGACTATTAGCGTCAATACAGTTTGTATCGCAGTAATAATCAAGCTGTTCTTAAACCAGGTGAAATATGATGTTTCACCCGAAAACAAGAATGAATAGTTTTTAAAGGACATTATAGACGTATCAATATTAAGGCCTATGCCCTGCCGCATTATTTCTTGTCCGGGTCTGAGAGATGCCAGGAATATACTAATAAAAGGCGTGAGTGTCACAATAGCCATAACAGTAAACAGTATAAGCATCGTGGCTGACTGTGATGCGATTTTTAAGCGCCTTTTTGAAGGTCTTCTCATATTAATCCCCCTTCTTAAACAAACCGGCAAATTTCAGCAGAATTACATTGATACCGAGCGTAATCGCCAACATGCACAGTCCTATAGCAGAACCATACCCGATATTGGCCTGTTCCCAGCCATGACGATATAAATACCCCACGATTGTAAGCCCGGCGCCGCCCGGCGATCGGTTGCCGTTGAACAGCATAAAACTTTCCAGAAACATAGCCATGCCTCCGTAAATGCTGATCGTAAGAATATAAATTGTGACGGGTTTCAAAAGCGGAATCGTGATGTGCCTTAATTTCTGCAGCGGTCCGGCGCCGTCTATGGACGCTGATTCGTAAAGCTCATTCGGAATACTTTGCAGTCCCGATAAGTAATATATGATATTAACGCCCATCCAACGCCAGCAACAGAGCATCAACAACGCGAAAAAGGTAGTCCACGGCGCTGGCCCTCCCAGCCATTTTATGGGCTCTATTCCGAAGTTGGAGATAATATTGTTTAATAGCGCGCTAGGCATTTCGCCGAAAATCAACCGGAAGGTGAAGCCGGCTACTACAACCGAAACCAGCGCTGGTAGAAAAAATATAGAACGAAAGAGATTTTTCGCAATCATATGCTTGCTATTCAATAAAACCGCGAGTATCAACGGAACCGGTATCAGTACCGCAATCGTGATTACCGTGTATATAACGCTGTTGGTTATGGCTCTTAAAAAATCGCCGTTAATAAGATTTTTAAAATTGTCAAGTCCCACGAACGTTGTCTGACCGGGTACAACCTTCTGAAAGCTCATTATGACTGTGGAAATAACCGGGTAAACAAAAAACAATAGGAACACAATAATAAACGGAGAAATAAAAACATAGGGCGCAAGTTTTTGCGAATACAGCAACGACTTTACCCGTTTTTTCAACTTCATTTCTCGTTTACCCCCTTATTTTAAAATGACATACAGTGTGTTATGCAAAATGCTGCCCGAAAGCGCCGCAACGCGGCGCTTTCGGGTTGCCATAGCATAGATGGGAGATGCTAGTATTGGATTTTGCCTTGTTCTTCCGCCAGCATACTCGGGATATCGATATTTTTTTCCGTATAAGCCCTGGTGAGCACTGAGTTTTTCATAGCGTCCAAAGTGGCGGGAAGCGCATCCGAGACATTGACCGAGAGAATCTCGTCTTTAATCGAGCTGAGCACGTCAAACGGATTGGTTACATAGTATTCGGTGAATTTATTTTCAGAATTCACCATCTCCGGCAAGGACCATACCTCGGTGCGGATGGGATCAAAGCCCAGCAGGTTCCAGATTTCGATGTTGCCTTCTTTAGAAAGCTTCGCGAACGAAAGGAATCTCTTTACAAGGTCGGGATTTTCGCACTGCGTCGTGATGGACGTGCCCGTGCCTCCCATACCAACGGAACGCGGCTGGCCGGCTTCCCAAACAGGAAGAGGAGCAATGGCGATTTTCTTGGAAAGATCAGGCATATGATCAGTAAAGCGATCCATATACCACATAGGCATCACTATAGAAGCAATAGCGCCGCTGTTCATCAATGCGTAGAATTCTTCCGAATGGTGGTAATTTCCCGGTGCGACCGTCGCGATTCCCTCATCAAGCAGTTTGCGGTTGAATTCAAGCGCTTTTACCATCTGCGCGGAACTGATGTCCGGTTTACCGTCCTTGGTCAGCATGTCGCCGCCTTGGGAGGAAATCATAGGCCACATATGCCAAACGTCGCCGGATTCTACAGATGCCCAGTATTTGTCGGGTAAAGCAGCTTTAAGTTTTTTACCTGCCTCATAGTATTCATCCCATGTCTTGATATTTTTCCAATCGATGCCCGCTTCGTCGCAAAGTTCGGTGTTGTAGTATATGACAGCCGCTCCGACATGGAAGCAAATGCCGTAGTACTTGCCGTCTTTGGAATAGATGTCGACTCTGGCTTTAACGATATTGTTAAGCTCCGGTTCAACAATATCGTTAAGAGGAGCCAATTGAATGTCGCCCTTAAGATAGTTGGCATATTTACCTATCTCGATATCTACGAGATCCGGCGCGCCCACCCCCGATTGTAAAGCGATAAGCAGCTTGTTATGCATGTCGTCAAACGGATATACGGTCGTAACTAGCTTAATCGGTTCATTGGGATTCTCTTCATTCCATTTGGCTGCCATCTCTTCATAGAATCCGACATGCAAGTCCTGAAATGTCCAGAACTCAACTTCCACCGGTTCAGCAACCGTCGATTTTTCTGACGGAGCTGCTGTTGGGGCATCTGCCGACGCTTCCGCCGGAGGTGATGTTTCTGTCTGTGCGGGAGTTCCACATGCTGCCAAGAAAACCGTCAACATTGCAATGGTTAACAACAAAGATAACACTTTTTTTGTTTTCATTTTCCAGCAACCTCTCATTATTATATTTATATCAAGCGGTATATTCAATACTTGAAAGATATCCCGCCTAATATATGCTTAACGAATGGTTTTTTTAAACCGAATCACATTCCACGAGGCTTTTTCAAGTTCAATGGAAAATTCGCCTTTTCCCAAACCCAGAACGGAATCCTGGCGTAAATAAGGAACAACTGCATCAGGATTAGCGACAGTATTGACGGCTTTTAGATTCCCGCTTTGCAAGGTGATATGCTCAGAGAATGTATAATCCTCAAACCCTCTGAAAAAACATGCGACGCTCATAGATTCGCTAAGATTGCGATTCACCGCGAACAACGTCATTTCCCCGGCTTCTTCATCCATAACGGCTGCAGTCTCAAGGTAAGGCACATCGGTATAATCTTTAGAATCATATTTAGGAGAATCAACGATAGGTATGAGCGCCGTACCTCTGCCAAACTTTGATGCATGCAAGAATGGATAGAATATCGTCTGGCGGCATATACCTCCGCCCGGACGTGTCATTATCGGAGCGATTACGTTGACAAGCTGTGCCATGCAAGCCATTTTCAGTCGGTCAGCATGCTTTATAAACGTTATAAGCATACAACCAACAACGAGCGCATCCTCAAACGTGTAGATGTCTTCAAGAAGCGGCGGTGAAGTCCGCCATGGATTGTCATTAATTTCATCACCGTCGTGTTCTCTTGAATGATACCATACGTTCCATTCATCAAAGCTCAGCATAATATCTTTTTTCCCGCGCTTTTTGGCTTTTATATAATCGCATATAGCAATTACTGTTTTGATAAAATGCTCTGTTTCCAGCGAACGAGCAAGAAAATTCGCGGTGTCGCCTTCTTCATTCCCGAAGTATTGGTGAAGCGAAATATAATCTACTACGTCATAGGTGTGTGTCAATGTTTCGGCTTCCCATTCGGGAAACGTATCCATGAAGGTGTGCGAACTTCCGCAGGAAACAAGCTTTATATCAGGAGCCATACGCTTCATGGCACGCGCAGTTTCTGCGGCGAGCCGTCCGTATTCCGTTGGCGTTTTGTGCCCCGTCTCCCATTGTCCATCCATTTCATTACCCAAACACCACACTTTGATGTTATGAGGATTACGATATCCATGCGCAATACGTAAATCGCTCCAATAGCTCCCTGAGGGGTAGTTGCAATATTCCAAGAGATCAAGGGCAGCTTCTATTCCTCTTGTGCCCAAATTGACGGCAAGCATAGGCTGCGCCCCAATTCGCTTGCACCATGAGGCGATTTCGTTTATTCCCACTTCGTTAGTTTCCAGTGTCCGCCATGCGAGATCAAGTCTTTTCGGACGGGATTCTACAGGGCCAACGCCGTCTTCCCAACGGTATCCTGACACAAAGTTGCCGCCCGGGTAACGGATAATCGGAATATTCAGCTCTTTAACGAGCTCTGCAACGTCTTTTCGGAAACCATTCTCATCAGCTTCCTTATGGGTCGGTTCATAAATCCCGTTATAAATACCCCTGCCCAAATGCTCTATAAAAGAACCGAAAATATTTTTATCGACTTCGCCGATCGTGTAAGATTTTTCTATAGTAATCTTCGCTTTTTGTGACATAAGACTCATCTTCCGTTCTAATTTTCTACGCTAGATATCTGTTGTTGTTTTTACTGATGGATTAACCTTTCGATTAACTACATTTATCAGGAGCGTTATATTGTTAACTAATATGTTTATTGTTCACAAAGAAACCAGTAATTAACTCTATTATCCAGGTACAATATATACTTGCTTACTGCTTGTGTCAATAGAATAACGTAATAAAATAGCAGTTTCTGAACATATTTTTACCACTGATTAACACGAAGATTAATCGGTGGTAGTCAATGGAACAGGTGATTAACTAATCTATTATTGTAAATGCTTTTTTCTTGAACTCAGTTATGTTTTATAGCGTTAGCAAGAGATGATCTGATTTTCTCAGCGTTTAATTGCCTTCGATTTGGTAATTAAGTACTGGACACTTCACTTGCCGGGGTCTTGGGAGGATAACGGGGTGGAAGGGAGCGGGCGGAGTTTTGCAATAAAGCTCGGAGCAAAGTGAACTTTACTTCAAGCAAGAGGGTCCCCGCAAAGCTAAAGCTTTGTGGGGAAAAGGAGGAGCAAGGGAGCGTGCGAAAAAGCCCCAAACATTTTTGATTGGGGCTTTCGAGTGGAGCGAACCTTTGCTCCGACGTGGTCGGGGGCAACATGCCACTGGCATTTTGTCTTCCCTTCAAGTTCTAAGGTATCAGCAAAGAATTCTGATTTCGGAAAGCGAAAGAACTTGCTTGAGCAGGCAGTGTCCTGAATAAATGCCTGCTGCGAGGATAAACGGGTTATACATCCTTTGCCTATATACTCTTATTGAGGCTTTTCTTCCACAAAGGTTATCCGGCCCTGAGGTTCTGCGTATTGTTGGCCGATAGCACCGCCGAGGCCTTCGGTAATGTATGTAATCAGCACCTGATTATCCAGCATGACGCAGTCCTGAGTATATACATTGTCGGCAAACATCGTATAACCGTCGCCCGCATTCTTGAGCATATAATCGTGACATGCCACGGTGTAGGTCTTATTTAGATCCAGCCGCTCGTCCCCGATATAAACGTTCTTAACGCGGTACTCGCCATTAACTCCCGCAAACATTCCAGTCTCGTCTTTCTCCACACTGGAATTTATATATGTGTGCACCTCATAACGAATGCCTGAGGGACACAGCCACCCGCCGAATTCTTCAGGCCACGCATGAACGCTGAATTCCAGTGCATCCAGTATCTCCTGACCTGTTGCCTCACACACGCAGAGCATATTGCCGAAGGGATGGACTTTTAAGATATCTTCCTGAGTAATATCGCCTTTACGAATGTCAGCCCGGATACAGCCTCCATTTACAAATGCAATATCTGCGCCTGATATATAGCGATATGCATCTGCACAGAGGTCGCCGAGCGCAGTTTCCTCGTTGCGAACAATGCGAATATCAGTGGCTGGATCATTCGTAAGAAGATCAATACTGCTCGTAGCAACTACCTCGACAAGTGCAGCGTCAAGATTTGCCTTTGCCTTTTCACTGGCCTCGTTCATATATGACTCAAGGCCCAAAACATCAACTGCATTTTCATCGTTGTCCCACTTATAAAGGCCTGTACTGAGCTCGCCTTCTGTCGCGATACGAACGTAACCTATCGCTTCTAGCTTTGTTCCGCAAGCCGAACGCAGTACCTCCTCGCCGGCTTTATTCTTCATTGTGACTTGGTCGAGGTCATGGCTATGCCCGTCGATAAGCACGTCGATGCCGGTTGTGTTTTCCAGCACGTCTGCATATGTGTACGGCTTAGCATCGGCTTGGTTTCCAAGATGCGCCATTGCGACGACATAGTCCGCACCTTCGGCGCTTGCTTCATCCACTGCCTTCTGGACCGCTGCATATAAGTCTTTGCCGTCTTCGCTTTGCATAAACCCATAGATGTAGTTGCCGTCCTGATCCATGAAGTATGCAGGCGTGGAGCTGGTCAGCGTCCAAGGCGTACTGATACCAACAAATGCAATCCTGGTACCATCGATATCCTTTATGACATACGGGTCAAAAACAAGCTCCCCTGACTTGTTAAAATTACAACTGATATAAGGGAAATCAGCCATCTCAACGAGTTCCATAAACCGATCCATGCCATAGTCGAACTCGTGGTTTCCGATAGTTGCGATATCATAGCCAAGCGCGTTCATCAGCCCGATATTAGCACTGCCGGTTGTTATTGTAGCAAGCGGTTCGCCTTGAATGGAATCCCCGTTGTCAACAAGAATGACGTTATTGCCCTTCGCGACGAGCTGTTTTCGGATAACATCGATACCGCTGTATGTCAGCCGCTGTCTATACCGCTGTGCACGTCGCTGGTAAAGAGAATCACAATATCTTTTGAAACTGGTTCAGTTTCTTCCGACACTGCAGGCACGGACGTTGCAGTATTCGTTGGGGATGGTGCAGATGTGGCGGATTCAGAGGGTGTGGTGGATGCACTGCAAGCTACAAGACTCAGCAATAAAAATAATGACAAAACCAATGTTGTAACTTTTTTCATGCTGAATTCCTCTTTTATTATTACATTTTTAAAGCATATTTTAGAGTAACGTCTATTTCAGCTAACGTCAATACTATCAGGCTAGTTTTTATTTAAGAATGCAGCGTGCCTGCGCCATTGCTGCCAGCGCACAGCTGCCGTAGTACAAGCCGGGTCGGGGGCAACGTGCCGCTGGCACGTTGCCTTATCCTCTGTTCGCTGCCGATTCACGCTACGCGACGCTTGCGTTCATCTGTTGCTCACAGAACCAAAACCTCGCTTCATCTGTCACTGGCAGCGCTCGGTTTTGGCTCCCTCCCTTCAAATCCTTTCAATCACATAACATAAAAACGTAAAAGAATAAAAAAGTGGGCCCCCGCAAAGCCTAAAGCTTTGAGGGGAGAAGGAGGAGCAAGGAAACGAGCGAAGTTTTGCAATAAAGCAAAACGGAGCAAAGCGAACTTTGCTCCGACGTGGTCGGGGTGACAGGATTTGAACCTGCGACCTTTTAGTCCCGAACCAAACGCGCTACCAAACTGCGCTACACCCCGTTAACAATTATCTTTTATAAAAAAATGGAGCCAATGAACGGATTCGAACCGTTGACCTGCTGATTACGAATCAGCTGCTCTACCGACTGAGCTACATTGGCACGGCCTGCCGTGTTTGTTTCTTGGTTTAACACCGGCAGTATCGAATTATACCACATAAATTTCAGGCTGCCAATACATTTTTACAAAGAAATAATCAATATAAAAATTACAAAATTTAATGTTTTATGGGCCTGCCAATTATTGCCGCAGCGCCAAAGATTTAAGCTTTAAAAACGTTTTCAGTAGCGGGCGGCTGCGCGGCGGCAGCCGAGCTGCGTTTACGGCTGAAGCTTATTAGCGCAGCGCCAATGGCCGCGGAAACAGTAAAGAAAACAATGCCTGAAAACAGCCACAACGTCCTTATTCCCTGCTGAGTAGACGCAAGGCCGGCAGCGGCGGGAGCGACAATGCCGCCTGTCTGAAATACGAAAGATACGAATGAAAGCAGGCTTGCGCGCTTTTCACTCGGTATCTCGGTATTCAGTATAGTGCTCTCGGCCATATTCGATGCGCCGAACAGCAAGTATAAAGTAAAGAACATTGCTGCAAAGCCTGCTGCAGACTGCTGTAAGGAAAAAATCACAAGCATGGAAAAAAGCAAAAGCCGTGCGGCGAGATATCCGACGTACAACATGTGCTGCCTGCCCGAAAAAATCTTTTTTATTATGATGTTGCCTGCCGAAGCGAAAAAGAAGCAGCCAAACGATAAAAGGCCGAGCGTCCAATACAGACTGCCGTCAGGAAGCAGCGCGGTGTACGCCGGCTGCCAGTATGTCTCAATGGTGAATAGAAATATGCCGGCGCAAAACAAACCGGCCGAAAGTAGCAGTACGATGCGGCTTTGCTTTATAAATCGCGCGCTTTCCGCTATATGCGCCTTAAGCTTTATGGTATGCGTTCCATGCGGGCGGGATTCTTTAATAAACACGGCGCATAGTACAGTATTTACTAAAACGAGCGCGGTACGTGCAATTATCGTCAGATCATACGTTCCGAGTAAAGGGAACAGATCGCCTGTCAATCCCGGCAGAAAGCCGCCCAGTATCGCCCCCGCAGATAGCCCGGCCGTTTCGAGCAGCGCCAGCCTCGATGTCACGACAGGCATGCTTTGCGCGCCGTTTTGACCGATATAGCCGTCTATTATCAATGCGTCCATCGAGCCGGACGCAAACGCCTTGCCCGCGCCCCAAAGCACTATGACAGGTATCATAGGCGCGACACCGCGCACAAAAAGCAGCCCAGCCGCCGACGTGATATAAAACACGTTTGACAACAGGAATACTCTTTTGCGGCCAATAACATCGGCTAATACGCCGCTGGGTATCTCAAGTATAAGAACAGTCAATGAATACAGTCCGAATATAAGCGCAAGGCTGGTAAGGTCAAGCCCTTTGTCAAGCAATGCAAGGCTTAAAACGGGCACCATCACGCCCATAGAAAAATAGTTGAGAAAGAACAGAGGCCAGTAACACCGTTTCATGGCTTATCTCCCGAATTATAAAGTATAAGGGCGTATTCCCACGGCTGAGTGTGCTGTGAAGCGTTTTCATGTGTATCAATAAAATCGCGTATCATCGCTAAAAGCGAGGCCGAGTCTTCAGGCGAAAGATGCACTACGCCGCTTAAAAAATCGCCGTATTCGCGGAGTCTTTGAGCAGGTATGCCGGCCGCCTTTGCACGCTCGATAGTTTCGTTCATGCCGCGAAGCGTATTGAGAAGTATGTTCTGCGCTATGGCGGTGCGTTCGCCGGCAAGGCCGTCGTCCAGCTGCTGGCCTATATTTACGGTGACGTCGGCGGTACGGAAAAACCGTGCGACTATGCCGTTTACTATCTCCGTATGGTCCTCTTCAACTATGCCGAGCTTCATTAACTTCGATATGTGGTGCGAAGCGGAAGATGCCGAGATGCCGAGCTTATCCGAGAGCATCTTCGCTGTCATGGGCCTGCCGTAAAGGCGCATTGCGCGCAGCAGCTGATGGCGCTGAGGGCTCATAAATATGCCTAGTTCTTCTTTTGTGGACAATGAGACTATCTTTTTCATACACACTCCTTTCATTACAATAAATATAACATTACAAAAAGTGTAACGTCAAGGGCTTTATTTGCATCAATAAGCGTGGGCTTTTTGATTGGTAATTTATTATGAACATTTTTAGTCTATTTTGACATGGTATTTTACGGGGTATATAATGTTCGAAAACCGGATGATTAGCTTGATTTATAAGTTTTTGCTTAATCGGAGTTATTATTAACCCTTGAGGCAGTGCTATGATTTCGGGGCGGAAATTACGGTGTCCGCGGCGAGGCGTGAAACTTTACTTGAGATATCTTCAGGGCATGTGGAAAAGCGAATAATCCGTCTGCCCGCACACATATTTATATACGTATGTGTTTTTGGAGGGATTATATGAGCAAAAGGTCAGCCGTTATAATGGCTGTTATAGTAGGCATAGTATCTTCGCTGTTAACGCTGACCATAGTATCGGTTACGCTGGGGCTGCACCTGTTTGATATAGACGGCGCGCAGGATGAACTTCCCGTATCAGAGTTTTCCAGAGTAGAGGAAATCATCAAACAGAACTATCTTCGTGAGTTCAATATGGAAGACCTGCAGTACGCCGGCCTTAAAGCGATGGTAGCGGCGCTTGGAGACCCTTACAGCGTGTATTACACGCCCGAGGAGTTCGCGGCATTCAAACAGGAAGCGTCCGGAGAATATTACGGGCTCGGTATGGTATTAAGCAAGGAAGAAGCGACCGGGCTCGCTAAAGTAGATTACTTTTTTGAGGGGTCTTCGGCGGAGGAAGCGGGCATAAGAGTCGGAGATTATATAATCAGCGTAGACGGTGAAGACGTGACGGATATGTCGCTGCAGGAGATAGGCAAGCTCTGCATCGGCGAGGAGGGCACAACGCTTATATTAGGCGTGCTTCGGGGCGAAGAGTCGTTTGAATTTGAAGTCGTGCGCCGCGCTGTTGCCCGGGATATGGTCAAATATAAGATGCTGCCCGACGGCATCGGATATATGCAGATAATACAGTTCGGCGGCAACTGCGAAGAGCATTTCAACAAAGCGATGAGCTACTTTGAAGAGCAGGGGGCAAAAGGCATAGTGATAGACCTGCGCGACAATCCCGGCGGGTATCTTAATACGGTGGTAAAGGTGCTCGACAGGCTGCTGCCCGAAGGCACGCTCGTATATACGGAGGATAAGTACGGGCGCAGGGAGACATGGTCAAGCGACGCAAATTGTATAGACTTGCCAATATCGGTTGTGGTGAACGGCAATACGGCATCCGCCGCCGAGATATTCGCGGGCGCAGTGCAGGATTTCGGATACGGGCCTGTCGTTGGCACGAGGACGTACGGCAAAGGTGTTGTGCAGGTGGTCATACCTATACAGACGACAGGCGCGGGGCTTAAGCTGACGACGTCGCAGTACTTTACGCCAAACGGCAGGACAATAGACAGGAACGGCATATACCCTGATCATTATATAGATATACAGCAGGAATTCAGAGACGACCCCTCAAGCTATACGTTTGAGCAGGACGCGCAGATAAACAAAGCCGTGGAGTTGTTAAAACAGAGAATAGGCGGATAGCAGGATTTCGTTTTTTCGTGTTAGTAAAGTATTTTATAACGCAGGTTATCCCTTGTATAACGTGTTTGTTTTTTTACGGAAAATAGGGTATTATTTGTGTACATCGGTAAAGTGCGAGCAGCAAATGCAAAGGAGCAGAATATGTACGATCTGATAATCGCCGGCGCCGGTACTGCGGGGCTGACAGCGGGCATATATGCGGCACGGGCGGGAATGTCGGCGCTGATAATCGAAAGCCTTTTTGCGGGCGGACAGATAGCGCGGGCTCATGTCGTGGAGAATTACCCCGGGTTTCCGGAGGGCGTGTCGGGAGCGGAGCTGGCTCTGAAGTTCAGGGAACAGGCGGAGCGTTTGGGCGCGCGTATAGAGAACGCGCAAATCACCGGATTTGAGCTTGAGGGCGACGAGAAAAGAGTTTTAACGCAAGATGCGGAGTATTCCGCGAAAACCGTGATACTCGCAATGGGCGCTAATTACAAATCGCTGGGGCTTAAATCGGAGAAAAAGCTTGTAGGCTCGGGCGTCTCGTATTGCGCGACGTGCGACGGAGCGTTTTTCAAGCGAAAAGACGTGGCGGTAATAGGAGGCGGCGATACGGCGCTGGAGGACGCGCTGTACCTTTCGGGCTTCGCGAACCATATATACGTCGTACACAGGCGGGACGAGCTGCGCGCGCAAAAAGCGCTGCAGAAAACCGCGATGGCAAATGAAAAGATAGAATTCGTCTGGGACAGCGTAGTGGAAACCGTGCTGGGCAAGTCGTTTGTGGAAGGCGTGCGGATAAAGAACACCAAGACTGAGCAGCTGCGCGACATAAGCGTATCGGGCGTATTTGTGGCTATAGGCATTACGCCGCAGACCGAGGTTGTAAAGGGCAAGGTAAATATCGACGAGTCGGGATATATAATAACCGACGCTTTTATGAGGACGAGCATTCCCGGAGTGTTCGCTGCGGGTGACATCGTGAAAAAGCCGCTGCGGCAGGTAGTGACTGCGGCGGCGGACGGAGCGGTTGCGGTATACTCCGCACTGAGCTATTTAAGGGAAAAATAACGCGGTTAATAAATCCGCATGGTTGATGGAGTAAAAGGACTATACCAGTTTGCAAAGTGGTATAAATACGGGTATAATGAACCAACCCGATGGAGGTAACATGGGAAGACTATTCGGAACGGACGGAGTGAGGGGCGTCGCCAACGAAAAGCTTTCGTGCGAGCTGGCGTTCAAGCTGGGGCAGGCGGGAGCGCATGTGCTCACAAGCAAGGTGCACAAAGCGAGGATACTCATAGGCAGGGACACGAGGATATCAGGCGATATGCTTGAAGCGGCGATGGTGGCGGGCATATGCTCGGTGGGAGCGGAGGCCATAGTCGCCGGCGTTATACCCACATCGGGGATAGCGTATCTGACAAGGGACTACGGCGCGGACGCAGGCGTCGTCATATCGGCGTCGCACAACTCTGCGGAATACAACGGCATCAAATTTTTCAGCTCGGAAGGCAAAAAGCTGCCCGACGAGGTGGAAAACAGAATAGAGAACATAATACTCGACGGGTCCGAGCAGCTTACAACAAGGACGGGCGTCAATGTGGGCAGAAGGGTGAGCGCCGTAAACGCGCTGACCGAATACAAGGAGTTCCTGCTCTCCACGACGGACACGAACTTAAGAGGCCTAAAAATAGTGCTCGACTGTGCGCACGGCGCGTCGTCGGTAGTGGCGCCGCGGGCGTTCAGGGAGCTGGGCGCCGAAGTCGTGCCGTATTACAACACGCCGGACGGTACTAACATAAACGACAACTGCGGCTCTACTTACCCGGAAAAGCTTACGCAGCTGGTTGCGGAACTGGGCGCGGACATGGGCTTCGCGTTCGACGGGGACGCTGACAGGATAATAGCTGTCGACGAGCACGGCGTTATAGTCAACGGGGACGAGATAATGGCGATATGCGCGCTCGACTTAAAGGAGCGCGGCCTTCTTAAGGATAACACGCTCGTATGTACGGTGATGAGCAATTTGGGGCTCGACCTGGCGATGAATACTAACGGCATTAAAACGGTGAAGACAAATGTCGGCGACAGGTATGTGCTGGAAGAGATGGTGCGCGGAGGATATTCTCTGGGCGGCGAACAGTCGGGGCATATTATTTTCCTTGACAAGTGCACCACGGGCGACGGCATACTCACCGGCATACAGCTGGCGTCCATAGTAATGCGCAGCGGTAAAACGCTTTCCAAGCTTGCAAGCGTGGTCACGATATTGCCGCAGGTGCTCGTCAATGTTCGCGTTAAGGACGAACATAAAGAACATATCATGGAAGACCCGGAAGTCAAAAAGAAGATAGACGAGTTGGAGAAACACTTCCGCGGCAGCGGCAGGGTGCTTATACGTCCTTCGGGCACCGAGCCGCTCGTCCGGGTTATGATAGAGGGCAAGGATAAAAAGGAAATAGAACGGTATGCCGTGGATATGGCAGCGCTCATAGAAAGCCGCCTTGCATAACCTGAGAATTTAACGTCAAGCGAGCCTCCCTTACGGCCCGAAAAGTTTACTTTTTGGACGTCGGTACAAGGCCCTGAAGACGAGCGGTTTTCAGGGTGGTAACGACATTATTGTGGTGGGAATTCGATCCCCGAAATAGGGACGGTAAAGGGAGGCATAATACTTTGTGCGGAATAGTAGGATACGTTGGAGACAGGAACGTTGTGCCCGTGCTGCTTGGCGGCCTTGCCAAGCTTGAGTACAGGGGCTATGACAGCGCGGGGCTCGCTATAGTCGCGGACGGCGAGCTTACTGTAAGAAAGACGAAGGGCAGGCTCACAGAGCTCGTGAAGCTTGCGGGAGATATCGAAGCGATAGGAGCTACAGGCATAGGGCATACGCGGTGGGCGACGCACGGCGAGCCCTCGTTTGAAAATTCACATCCGCATACGAACTGCGCGGGAGATATCGCAGTCGTTCACAACGGCATAATAGAAAACTACCAAAAGCTAAAGGACTGGCTTATATCAGAGGGCGCCAAGTTCGCCTCCGAGACTGACACGGAGACAATAGCGCACCTTATCAACTATTACTACGACGGCGACCTGCTTGCTGCCGTATTAAAAGCGCTGCCCAAGCTTGAGGGTTCGTACGCTCTCGGCGTGGTGTCGCAAAAGCACCCGGGATTGATAGTGGCGGCAAGAAAGGACAGCCCGCTCGTTATAGGCATGGGCGACGGGGAAAACCTTATTGCCTCCGATATACCTGCGCTGCTCGAATATACGCGCGATGTGTATTTTTTGGGCGACAGGGAGACCGCGGCGATCACGCGCGAAGCGGTAAGCGTTTATGACGAGTACGGCGCGCCTACGGGGCATGAGTGCTATCACGTGGACTGGGACATATCGCGGGCTGAAAAGGGCGGATACGAGCACTTCATGATAAAGGAGATACACGAACAGCCCCGCGTAATGTCCGATACTCTGTTCCCGAGGCTGAAAAATGGGCTTATAGACATTACAGAAGCGGGCATTGACGCCGATATAGCCAAAAATACCAGCAAGATAAACATAGTAGCGTGCGGTACGGCTTATCACGCGGGCATGGTGGGCAAGTATATAATAGAAGAGCTTACGAGGAAACCCGTCGAGGTGGAGGTAGCTTCCGAGTTCAGGTACAGGAATCCCATTATAGAACCCGGTCAGCTCGTAATAGTCATCAGCCAATCGGGCGAAACGGCGGACACGCTTGCGGCCATGCGCGAGGCAAAGAAGCGCGGAGCTAAAGTGGCGGCCATAGTCAACGCCGTGGGCAGCTCGATAGCGCGCGAGGCGGACGCCGTGCTGTATACGCACGCCGGGCCAGAGATAGCCGTGGCGTCCACCAAGGCGTATAACGCGCAGCTGATGGCTATATACATGATAGCGCTGGAGTTGGCGAGTATGTCGGGCAGCATAGACGGCCGCACATACGATAAGTATGTAAACGGGCTTTCGAAGATTCCTGCGCTGATGAATGGCGTGCTCGAGACGAAGGAGCAGATGCAGCGCATAGCGAGCATGCATTTTTCCAAAAGCAGCGTGTTCTTCATAGGGCGAGGCCTCGATTACGTGCTGTCAATGGAGGCGTCGTTAAAGCTTAAAGAGATTTCGTACATACACTCTGAAGCGTACGCGGCGGGCGAGCTCAAGCACGGCACTATTGCGCTGATAGAGCAGAGTACGCTTGTCGTCGCTATAGCAACGCAAACGCGGCTGCTCGAGAAGACGGCGAGTAACATAAAGGAAGTTAAGGCGCGCGGCGCGCATGTGCTCGCGGTGTGCTTTGAGGGCTGCGGCATGTTCGAAGGGCTGGCGGACGAGATAGTGTACCTGCCAAAGAGTGACGGCATATTCGCGCCGATGCTCGCGGTCGTGCCGATGCAGTTGTTCGCTTATTACATGGCCGTGCAAAAGGGCTGCGACGTCGACAAGCCGAGGAATCTGGCTAAGAGCGTGACGGTGGAATAAGGGGCTGTGTGAGATTTATATGATATGAATTATTGTGCGTTATATCTTTATATTGCACAAATTATATAATTATTTTAGCATATTATTATCGGGATTGCATTATTGTCCAAAAAAAACAAAAGAAATCAGGGCACTTCTTTTCTTGAAATGCCCTGTTTGAGTTGTTTATATTTTATCTAGCAAAACATCATCGTCCCGTTCTCTGATAATACATAGCTAATCTTTCCTCATTGGGACGATCTTTGTCATCCTTCCAAACGATAAGGGTATCGAAGCCTATATCGCACATGACGTAGTTATAGGCATCGTCCTCATTTACCAGCCCCTTGTCGATTTCATTCAGCACTACGCCCGGAATATAATGGTGATCCGGCGGTGTATCCTTTACCAAAACGAACGGACTTTTGTTACTCAGATGAGCAATGTTTTTCAGATTTGCTTGAGGAAGGTGATGTTTCAGGTAATCAAAGTTGCTGAGGCCACTTTCTCCGTAAGTTTTCTTGACAGCGAAGAAATTCTTCAGATCCGCAATGATCACTCTGGCGAGATGCTTAACAAATAATGGGGATACGCTCGGTACCCATATCGCTTTATCGATGTAATAATACTCATCGTCAGGATCGATCTCCTTTACCAATATTGACGTATCTGTCACAACGACGTTGCCAGGGAGAGCGTGATCCATCAAATACAGCGTCTTGCCGCTGCCGTTTGTGATCAAACGATACATGGGATATTCCTTTCCGGATACGTTCAGTTTGTCTACGACAACCTTATAGTCGCCTTCCTGAGGAATAATGTCCGATTGCTTCTTCAAATAGCCTTTTGCCTTTTTAAGAAGCTGTTCATTCTCGTTTCTGTACATCTTTGCATCTTCGGGTGCGTTTTTTTGCTGGTAGTTTCAGTATGCTGTATGCAAAATTACACCTTTTGTTTCAACAGCTGAAATGTGTTCATAGAACATACGCGACAACTCTCCCGACTCATGCTTGAAGGGATAGACCTTTTCAAGAAAACTGTTACACAAAATGAGGATAGGGCTCTGTGTCCCGCCGCCGTTTTCGGTAAGCTCGGCGTTAATGTAGTTGAGCATGGTGGGAATATCCGCATTTGCTATATCAGTGGAAAGCTTTTTCGCATAGCTTTTACGAAGCTCAGGATCATCTGAATTTGCCATTTGCAGATACCGGTCGTAGAGCGTATTGATCTTGCTGACATACTGGTTGATCGTGGTCATGCGACTGCCTAACTCTGCACGGTCTGTTGCAGTCAGGACTTCCCGCTCAATGGCATCCAGCTTCTTATCGATTTTTTCAACCTGTTCGTCCAGCTTTGTCAGTTCATCTCTGACTTTCTCCAGTTCTTCAGTATATCTTGGATCAAGTTTGTCACCGAAGCCTAATTCAGACATGATTGTATTGGCAATCACCTTACCCGCCGAACTGCCGCAGGCTTGCAGCAGCGATGTGCCAAGGTCTTTTATAAGCTCGAAGCTAAGCCCTTCAAAGCCCTGCTTGCTCTTCCAATTCACCTATGCGCCATCGGGATTCCAGGATGCGCTCCAGAACATTGCATCCTCCGCGCCCGCTTCGCACTCAATGCTGAGGTTCTCACAGCCAGCAAAGGCGTTTCCATCCACATAACATACTGTTTGCGGTATCATGGCGGTTGTCAATGCGGTGCAGTTTTTAAAAGCTCCATTTCCGATTGAAGTAATGCTCTTAGGAAACCATATCTGCGAAATTGTATCATTATTCGCGAAAGCACCATCGCCAACTGTAATTACAGGCTTACCCAGATATTCCTCGGGGATAACGGGCGCTTCCTCGGTTCCGTTATATGCTTTGAGTTCATACCCGCCTTCGATTTTTTCAAATACAAACGGAGATACAGCTTCTTCCTGTTTTTCGGTATCATCGGTGGGCGTGGTTTGTGGTGTTTGTGAAACATCAGGAGTTATCTGTTCCGAAACGACAGGTTCTCTATTGACAGGCGCACATGCAGTCATCAAAAGAGCAGACAATACCATTATGGTCGTTAATACAGCTGCAATGAATCGCGTTCTTTTCTTATTTCCCTCATTTCTTGTGGCGCTGCATCACGTGAATAAATATTTTCGAGTCGATTAACATACTCTTTTTCCCCCACCGCAAAGATCAGGTATCTGCTTTTCATAGAATCCGAAACATCTTCTAATTGTGCTTCATCCAACATGTTTACCCACCTGTTGTTAAAATAGGCATTAATTCATTAATAGATTAACGTTAGCAGCGTTTATTAAGAGAATGCCTATATTAATGTTGCCTCCCATCCAAAAGGGCCAGCTTTTCACTGGCTCCTTCTGGATGGGCCTGTCGCTAATATAGCGCCAATGCTTGGTCAGTACTTTCCGAAATCACCATCGTTGAGTGTTATAACGGGAGTGGCTGCCGCAATCTCTTTCGTTTCCGGCGCTGAGCGCAGCTCATGCTTTTCGCATTTTACGGATTTCTTCAGCGTAAATTTTCCAACCATGTTTTTGAGCATCTCTGCCTGGCTGGAGAGCTCTTCTGATGCCGCGGCCGCCTCTTCAGACGTCGCCGAGTTGGTCTGTACGACCTCGGAGAGCTGTTCTATGCCACGGTTAACCTGAGCAATCGCGCCGGCCTGCTCGTTGGATGCGCCTGCAATTTCTTCAACCAGCTTGGCCGCATTGTTTACGCAGTCAACAATGGATAGCAATGCTTCCGCTGTTTCATCTGCAATCTTGGTGCCTGCTTCGGTTTTGCTGATAGAGCCTTCAATTAGCTCGGTCGTTTCTTTGGCTGCACCCGCGCTCCTAGCTGCCAAGTTGCGGACTTCCTCTGCGACCACCGCAAAACCTTTGCCATGAGTGCCTGCCCGTGCGGCTTCGACCGCTGCATTCAAAGCCAGTATGTTCGTCTGGAACGCAATATCATCGATGACTTTGATTATTTTGCTGATACTGAGCGACGCTTCGTTGATTAGTGCCATGGCTTCCTGCATGGCTTTCATTCTTTCGTTGCCCCGGGATGCCTCGGCTGCCGCTGTGGCGGTCAATTCGTTGGCTTTGCTTGCATCCGCTGCATTCTGATTTGTTTGTTCAGCAATCTGAGTGATTGACGCTGTCAGTTCTTCAATAGAGCTTGCCTGCTCCGTCGCTCCTTGTGAAATTTCCTGGCTGCCATCAGATACCTGCTTGGAGCCGGCTGCAACCTGGTCTGCTGCTACTCCAATTTCGCTCATCACGTCGTTAAGCGAACTTATAATGTGGTTGATGGCTTCCTTAAGCGCATTGTAATCGCCGCGATATTCCGAATCTATACCCACATTCAGATTGCCGCGCGCCATTTCTCCCAGCACGTAAGACATCTCAGAGATAATGCCGCGAAGCGCTTCGGTGGTTGAATTCACCGCGTTTTTGATGATGGCATAATCGCCTGCAAAATCGCTGGTTATCGTAGTATTCAGGTCTCCTTCAGATATTTTAGCGAGCACTTCGGCGGCCTCGTTTATCGGTTCGGTAAACGCATCAAGCGCTTGATTAAAACCGCCGATAATATCTTGGAATTCGCCCTTATGACGTGATAAGTCCGCTCTGGTTGAAAGCGCGCCATTTTCTGCCGCCTTAATAAGCATTCCGGAATCCTCCAGCAGCAACTGTAAAGACTCCCGGACAGAATTCAGACTGGCGATCATCTGCCTGAATTCTCCGCTGAATTTATCTTCATCCAAGGTTTCAATATCTAAACCTTGAGCTATTTTATCCAAATTCTTTGCCGTTACATTAACCGGTTTTGTAATGCTGCGTGTCATGAAAATCCCAAGTACAACAGCAAGCGCGATGCCGGCAGCCATCAGTATAATCATCGTCAGCTCAGAGGATTGAGCCACCACACCGTTCTGCTCATTACGGGTTTCACCACCTTCAACATTATAATCGTACATCTTTTGGAAAGCTTCCTGCAGAGAGGTTGCTGTTCCTGCGGCCTCAATAGTTATCAATTGAGCAGCTTCATCTGATTTGTTTTCCTGCACCAGTGCTATCGTCTGATCCAGATACGATTTATACTCGGTCCATAAAGAATCAACTTCAGTGTAAATCTGCCTGTCTGTATCAGTAATGATGCCCGCTTCGTAGTCAGCCATGTTTTGCTCTGTATTAGCAATATATTTTTCGATTTTCTCGATGCACTCCTGGCGGGCTTCACCCTCCGTCAGAGCACTTTTCAGTGCGTTAAAACGGGCTCTCTCAAAGTACCCCGAGGCCCCGCCCGCATAAGTAACGCCCAGCGTATTTTCTTCATACAGAAGTGTATCAGCCTCTTCGATGGACTTAATATTGAGTATGCCGACGAGCCCTATAACTCCTGCGATGACGGCGACAGCTAAAAACGCAGTTATCAGTTTGACGCCGACTTTCATCTTTTTTAGAAATTTCATTGCTTTTACTCTCCTTGTTGCATTGTTATTTCGTCTTCCGTTTGTCGTATGGTTATTTCGTCTTCCGTGAAAAGTTTCTCGCAATCAAGCAATAGTATGATATTGTTATCCTGCTTGCCGATGCCACTTAGGTAACGTCTACTCGTCCCTGTCCACTCGCCAAGCGGCGGCGCTATATCCTCGTCTTTCATTGACAATACCTCCGCCACCTGATCAACAATAAGCCCGACGGAATTCTCTTTGGTGTCGATAACGATAATGCAGGTCCTGTCGGTGTAGGGTTCGGGCTGCTTTTTAAATTTAAGTCGCATATCAATTACTGGGAATACTCTTCCCCTAAGATTAATAATTCCCTTGATATACTCGGGAGCTTCTGGAATCGGGTTGATCGGCTGTAAGCCTATGATCTCTTTAACAAAATTAATTCCGATACCGAAAACTTCTTCCCCCAGCGCAAATGTCAGGTATCTGCCTTTCATAGAATCCGAAACATCTTCTAATTGTGTTTCATCCAACATGCTTACCTCCTCTTTTTTTTGTTTAAAATAGGCATTAATTCATTAATAGACTAACGTTAGCAGCGTTTATTAAGCCCGCCCCACTAAATATATCGTTCATAATAAGAGAAATATTAGCAAGAATGTCTAGACCATCAAAGACAAATTAAACGTGCTAAATTTAGCAAGACAACTCTGCTTGTGGAAGGTTAGGTTAATTTAAGGTGAAGATGTAAGGGACGGATTTTCTTAACATTGACCAAGTGAAGAGTCGATATAAATTCTAATTCAAACAACGGGTTAATCTATTATAGAACAATTGCGGAGAAAATCAAATAGTCTTGGACAGACCCTTTTATTGATTGTATAATTATCTGAATTAACAGGTTTGGAGAATCGTAAAATGTATAACGACATACTAAAGCTGGGGTCCGTTACAATACACGGCTACGGGCTGATGATAGCCATAGGCGTTATATGCGCTTTGCTGGTGGGTGTTAAAAGGGCGAAAAGCAAAGGTTTGAGCGCCGACGCAATATTAAGTATGGCGATCGTCGCGCTTATTTTCGGATTTATCGGGGCAAAGATATTTTTCTGTATTGTTGAACTTGATTCGTTTATAAAAGACCCGTGGGCGGCTCTGTCCGGAAACGGATTTGTGGTATATGGCGGCATAATATCCGGAGTGCTGGCGGCATTTATCTATTGCAGGATAAAGAAGCTAAGCTTCCTTAAATACTTCGATATTGCGATGCCGTCGGTGGCAATAGCGCAGGGCTTCGGGAGGATAGGGTGTTTTCTTGCCGGATGCTGCTACGGATGCAGTACCGACTCATTCTTGGGCGTGGTGTTTCAAAACTCACCGTTCGCGCCAAATGGCGTTAAGCTGCTGCCCACTCAGCTGTTTTCCAGCGCCGGAGATTTTATAATAGCGCTGGTGCTTGTATTGTATGCGAAAAAGCAGCCCAAAGACGGCAGGGTAGGGGCGTTATACCTCATTTTGTACAGCGTCGGCAGATTCATTATCGAGTTCTTCCGGAACGATGACAGAGGCGCCGTAGGCACGCTTTCGACTTCACAGTTCGTCGCGATATTCATGCTGGCGGCAGGCATAGCAATGCTGTTTATACATAAGCTGCCGCGGACGAATAAAGAAGAGGCCTGCACGAAACAGACGGCTGATAACGATGGGAATAGATGATGGTTTAGCGCCAGCATTCACTGACTTTTATCGCAGCAAAAGATTGATAAGTATGGTTATTCGGCAAGTCAGTGCCTTCTGAAAGTAATAATAGAGTAATGGATATCGGGAGCAGTCCTGATATCTTTTTTTATCATGAGGATAATAAGTAGTGCAGCCAGCTATTTGCAAGGCTGCAAACTTTAGGGCGGGAGACATAAAGGAGAATAAGTAAATTAGTCGAAATAATACCGGGGCCCCCGTAAGGCCAAAGGCATTACGGGGTGGAAATACCGGGGCCCCCGAAAGGCCGAAGACATTACGGGGTAAAAAAGAAGCGGCATACTATCATATACCGCATTCCGGAGAACGAATAAAAATGACGAGTATAATATCAAATAAAAAGAATTTTCTGCTGCTGAATCTGGGGCTACTGGCTGGGATTTTACAACGAGGGGTACGCGAAAAAGTATCTTAAAATAAACGGCGTATGGGAAGACCATATACACATGGTGTTGTTAAACGATAACCTATAGACAATTTTTTGTAGAGAATATAAATATTTTTGTGAAAAATACGCGTAAGCGAAATTTATTGCGGTATATGCTTGACTTGGAGTAAACTCAAAGTGATACAATGCGTCAGGAGGCGGTAAGGTATGACTATAGCTCAGGTCAGTAAAAAATACGGTATTACTGCGGATACGCTGCGCTATTATGAGCGGGTCGGGCTGATACCGCGCGTAAACCGCAACAAGAGCGGGATAAGGTATTATACAAATTACGACTGCAATTGGGTCGAATTCATAAAATGCATGCGCAGCGCAGGCCTTCCGATAGAAGTGCTCCGTGAATATGTGGAACTGTATAAGCAGGGGGATTCGACGGTGGAAGCGAGAATGCAGCTGCTCATAGACCAGCGCAGGCAGCTTGCGGCGAGGATGGAAGAGATGCGCGCAACGCTTGCAAGGCTGGATTACAAGATAGAAATGTATGGACGAAAAGAAGCCTTGAAACAAAAGTATTATACAGAACAGGCTAAATGATATTTAAAAGATAAAGTACTTGGAGCGGGAAAGGATATTAGAATAATATGGATAGATATCTGGGGCAGGACATTCCAAAGCTGGGTTTCGGGCTGATGCGGCTTCCGATGGTAAACGACAGCATAGACATAGAGCAGGTAAAGGATATGACCGACCTGTTCCTTGCCAAAGGGTTTAAGTATTTTGATACTGCGTACGGGTATCACAACGGAGATTCCGAGCGTGCCGCTAAAAAAGTGTTGGTTGAGCGCTATCCGCGTGAGAAGTATCTGCTTGCCACAAAGCTGCCCGCATGGGCGGGCCCTAAAACAAAAGAGGAAGCGCAGAGAATGTTCTATACTTCGCTGGAGCGTACGGGCGCGGGCTTTTTTGACTTTTATCTGCTGCATAATCTGGGTGAGACGCGTACCGGGTTCTTCGACAGGTTTGATATATGGGACTTTTTAAGTAAGAAGAAGCAGGAAGGATTGATACGGCATCTCGGGTTTTCGATACACGACAAGGCTCAGGTGCTCGATAAAATACTGACCGAGCATCCCGAGATGGAATTTGTACAGCTTCAGATCAACTATGCCGATTGGGACAACCCCCGTATAGAGTCGCGGTTGTGCTATGAGGTTGCAAGAAAACACGGCAAGCCCGTCATAATAATGGAGCCTATAAAAGGCGGACTGCTGGCTTCGCCGCCGCCCGCTGTAGAAAAGATATTAAAGGACGTCAACCCCGGGGCGTCGCCCGCATCATGGGCGATGAGGTTTGCGGCGTCGCTGGACGGCATTATTACCGTATTGAGCGGTATGTCGAATATGGCTCAGATGGAAGACAACATAACATATATGAGCGATTTTAAGCCGCTCAGCAAAGCAGAGCGCGAAACCATAGCCAAAGCTCAGTCGGCCTTAGGCGATATTCCGTCTATACCGTGCACATCGTGTGCGTACTGCATGGACGGCTGCCCGCAGTCCATAGCGATACCGGGCATATTCGGCGCAATGAATATACTTAACGTATATAAAGACGAGCGGGCTGCGAAGGGCTCATATTTCTGGAACACAAAAGGCAATAATATGGGCGAAGCGTCCGCATGCATAGAATGCGGCAATTGCGAGAGCGTGTGCCCGCAGCATATAAGCATAATCGAGGAATTGAAAAAATCCGCCTCGGCGCTCGAATAAGCGGGAACGGTGCGGATACGAAGAAAGTCTAAAAAAGAATTTAATCTAGACGTTTCTTTCCATGTTGTCGTAAACGAATTTGTAAAGCTGGAAAAGTTCATATGCGGCGGGGTCGCCTATATTAACGTCGGGATGGTACTTTGCGCATATGCCCGACCAACCTATACTTCTTATTTCTTCTCTCATTGCGTTGAAGCGGGATAGGTATCCCACGCTCTCGTTTGCTTTGGCAAGCGTATCGCGTATGTCTTCGAGCCGCTTCAATATAAGGCCTGTCTGCTCGTTTATCTCTTTTAATTTTGCGGTATATG
>JAEZIZ010000084.1 GCA_023415915.1 Bacillota bacterium
CAGCTTTTTAAACGCTTCGAGAAATTCATGCTTTATCTGTTCAAATGGCTTTTGCGAAAAATCGGGCTCCGCCGATATATACGGGCGGGTTTTGCTTACAACAGCGCCGGTAAGCGTCTTGAACTCATAATACAGCATGGCGTTGTCTATATCGCGCACCGCGTTTGCTTCGTCTTCGGATAAATCGGAGAGCCCGAACGCTGCGAATACGGCGTCCGAAACGCGCTGCTCTATTAATTCATAACCTTCCAGCCTGTATTTAACCGGCCGCGGAACGTCGGCGACATAGCACTCGGCGGCATCGTGCAGCAGGCACGCGAGCTGTACGCGGCGGCTTAAGTTCCTGTTTTTCGCCTCGGCTGTGCAGTTTAAGCAATGCTGCGCAATAGAAAAGAAGCTGTTAAGATGGCCGTTCGCCCTTACCATCATCGACAGAGCGTGCGCAATATCCTCTATATTCACTTGCTCCGGAGTTATTTCAAACGGGTCCATCCTTATGCCCGTATATGTTCTTATTTCATTAACTTTGAATTCCACTACATTTCACCGTCCGCTTTTGCGTCCATTTTAACACTAAAATTGAGATGCTGCCAAGCAAGTTTCTCTCATCCGGCACATTGTGTCACTTCCCAACTGCAAGGGGCAATACCCTATCGGCGCTTCGCGCCACTTCCCCTACAAGGGGAAGCTTGACAAATGCTTTGCACTTGACTGATGAGGTTCATCAAATTAGGAGAGTAGGTAACACCTCATTCGCTGCGCGCCACCTTCCCCTCTGGCTTGCTAATTTATACGCCTTGCAGGCTTCCTCTTACCCGCCCCAACGAACTTTGTTCGTCGTGGACCCCATGAGGAGAGGCCGTCGCCGACAGGCGACTGATGAGGTGTTGCATGAAAGCAAATTTCCCTTCATCCAGCGCTTTATGCTACTCATCAAATCTGTGATTTAAAAAGGATGCTTTTTTCAGCATCCTTATCGTTTTATATTATACCGAATTCCGTGAAAACTTTCTTGATTATCTCCGCCGCCTCGTCCATCTGAGAGCGCGTATGCGTAGCGGTGTAGCTCGTGCGCAGCATGCACTCGCCCTCCTTGACTGCCGGGGGAATCACCGGGTTGACGTACACGCCCTCCTCAAACAGCCGCTTCGTTATCATAAACGTCTTTTCCATCGTGTACGTGAATATCGGTATTATAGCCGTCTCGCCTTCAATTATCGGTATGCCCGCGTCCTTTAACTTTGCGCGCATGTAGTTCGATATGTCAATTAGGGCTTTCTGGCGCTCGGGTTCGCTCAGCATTATACGCAGCGCCTCAAGCGCCGCCGCCGCGTTGCCGGGCGGTATCGACGCGCTGAATATAAACGGACGCGATTTATGCCGCACATAGTCTATTACGAGCGCGTTGGCCGCTACACAGCCTCCGAGCGAAGCGAACGACTTTGAGAATGTCGTCATTATTATATCCACCTCGTCTTCGAGCCCGAAGTAATTCGCCGTGCCTCTTCCGCAATCGCCCAGCATGCCTACGCCGTGCGCGTCGTCCACCATCACACGCGCGCCGTACTTCTTCGCGAGCTCCACTATTTTGGGCAGATTGGCTATGTCGCCGCTCATGCTGAACACGCCGTCGGTAACAATAAGCTTTCCCGCTTCCTCGGGCAGCCGGGCAAGCACGCTTTCGAGGTCGTTCATGTTGTTGTGTTTATACCGGAGCACGTTTTTCGCAAAGCTTAGCCTGCACGCGTCCACTATGCTGGCGTGGTTCTCGGTATCGTTAAGTATATAGTCGTGCCGGCCCACTACGCCGGTTATTATGCCGAGGTTCGTCTGGAAGCCTGTGCTGAACGTCATGGCCGCGTCTTTATGGAAGAAATCTGCGAGCTCCTTTTCAAGCTGCTCATGCAGCACCAGCGTGCCGTTTAAGAACCTTGAGCCGGAACAGCCCGTGCCGTATAGTTCCGTCGCGTCGTTTGCCGCTTTTTTCGTCCTCGGGTCGTTTGTAAGGCCCATGTAGTTATTCGAGCCTATCATGATTATGCGCCTGCCGTCCATCACGACTTCGGTATCCTGCGCGGTATGCAATGCATGAAAATAAGGGTAAATCCCCGAAGCCCTTGCGTCTCTGGCTTCCGTCCATTTAAAACATTTTTCGAATATATCCACTTAGTTCTCCTGCTAATATTATTCTGCTTTTGTACAGTTATTTCGAGTATACATTCAATGCATTATACAAACAAGCTTTTTTGCCCGCTGTCATACATATTTAACATATTTAGTAGTACTAACTACCTTTTTCTTAACAAACGTCATTTTTCCTCAGCAGTTGCCTTCGTATACATATTTCAAGTTTTCCCGAGCGATATCCGCCAGCGAATATACCGTATCCACAGGCGTCGCGTTGGCTCCCGCCATTTTATAGCGCGGGAAAAAGCGCGAAATATGCAGCGGAATTTCTGTGTCCACCCCCGCGAGCCATACCGACAGAGCGCGCATCTCCTCGGGCGTATCGTTTTCGCCCGGCACTATAAGCGTCGTCACCTCAACGTGGCATTGCTTTGAAGCTATTTCTATCGCCTGCTTTACCGGCTCGATATGCCCGCCGAGTTTACTGTAAAACTCCTCGGTAAACGCCTTTAAGTCTATGTTCATAGCGTCTATAAGCGGCAGCAGGTCTTTAAGCGGCTGCTCGTTAACATATCCGTTGGTAACGAGCACGGTTTTGAGCCCGAGCTGTTTCGCCGCCTCGGCGCAGTCGCGCACATACTCATAGCCTATAAGCGGCTCGTTGTATGTAAACGCTACGCCTATGTTGCCGCGCGACTTAAGCTTTTGCGCGTATTCCATAAGCTGCGCGGGCGATATATACTCGGCGCCAACCCTCGCTCTATCCGCCATAGAAATCTCGTAGTTCTGGCAGAACGGGCATCTTAAGTTGCATCCGTAGCTGCCCACTGAGAGTATATAGCTTCCGGGATGGAAGCGGTAAAGCGGCTTTTTCTCTATCGGGTCGAGCGCCATGGAAGTAACAAGGCCGTAATTGTCCGCCGTTACCTTCCCGCCAACAGCTCGCCTCGCCCTGCAAAACCCTACGTGCCCCTCTTCAATTACGCAGCCATGCGGGCATATGCCGCACTTTACCCTGCTTTTGCCCCCTGTAGCCTCCGGCTTTTCGGATACGCTGCTCATTTGTGGCGCACCACCTCAAACCGTTCCATGCTGTATTTCTCGTTTGCAGGTATGCCGGCTTTCTGAAGCGCTATTGCCACCTGCTGCTCCGGCGTATCCACGCCCTCGAGATTGGGCAGCAGCAGCCCCCGGCGAAACCCCTTGGTCACTATAACCCCATAGCGTTTCGCGTCAAGCTCGTCCATTGACTCTATCAGCTCGGGCTCTCCCAGCACGTCCACGCTATAGACGAGCGAATCGAGTTCGTACTCCTCTACGGGGTCGAACCGCGGGTCGCCCGTACCGGCGCTCACGGCGTTTCGTATTATCTCCTCCGCTATTGAAGGCTCTACTGGAGATATAGTGCCTATGCAGCCCCTGAGCCTGCCGTCCTTTTTAAGCGATACGAACACGCCGGCCCTGTTGTTCAGCATTTCGGCGAGCAGATCAGCCGGGAGCTTCGCGTACTTCCCTGTTTTAACGTATGTCTCCAGCGAGAGCCGCGCGAGCTTTACATACTCGTCCTCTCCGCGCTTTGTTTCGGCAAGGCTCCGTCTTCGTTCCTCTTCAAAAATATGCGCGAACCGGCGGCGCTCGTCGCTTCCCGTCACGGTATACGCGCACACGGCGTAGCCCACTCCGAACGGGCCTTCGTAAGACATGAAATCAGTTTTCAGCGCTTTGCTGTCCAATGCGCCCGCCATCTCAATAAACGAACGCAGCCCGCATTCCGCCGCGGCCTCGCAGAACTCTTCGTTGAAACTGAGAAGCTTTAAAAAATCCGCCGCCTTCATAGCCTCAGTAATCTGGCTGTCGAACTCCGGGCCTTCCTTCGCAAAGCCGTATGGTCCGTCAGATGTAAGCTTATGCGACAGGTCTCCGCTCGCTACGAACACGGCCCTGCGTCCAAGCTTCTCCGCAGCGTCAGCCACGCACCGCCCAAACCTGTAATGCTCGAGCGCTGTAAGCCCGGATATCGACAGGCGCACAAGCCGGTAATCGCGGTAATGCTTCTCAATAAAATACAGCGGGACGAGTACGCCGTGGTCGAGCGACTTTTCCCTCTGTCCCAGCATGCCCGCGAATATGCCCGCTTTTCCCGCCTCCATGCATAATTCGTTCACGAACTCACTGTCATATGCCTTGCTTATCGAAACGTGCGGAGCGCCGAACCTTCCGAAATCGCCCTCGGCGCCCTCTCCGGGAGCGATATGAATGTAATCGCCGTACATCACCGAATGAGGCGAGGCTACTAATATAGTATCAGGCTTAAAGTCCGCTATCATGCGCGCCGCTTTTTCATACGCGTCAACGGTATCGCTTATCTTTCTTTCCTCTCCCCTGCCTATATCGGGAACTATAAGCGGAGGATGGGGAACTATTAATGCCATATCTACAGGCACAACGCTCACCCCCTTAAAGACTTTTTATTATTATACCACGCTGCATTGGTAAAATGCAGTAAAAAGGGCTTATACAATGCAAAAAGCCCGGACTCGCCGGACTCGATTATTCTGTTGCTTAATTACTTTGTTGTACGAATACTAGATATTGAAAAGCTCAACGCTTTCTATCCAGCTTTTTATATCGCCGTACGGCACCTTTGTTTTTCCGAAGCCGCAATGCTTGCCGTGTTGATGAAAGTCGCTTCCGCCGCTTATAAATAGGTCTTTTTCCTTTGCCGCTCGGTACAAAAAGCCGGCAGCCTGTTTATCCGCCGAATAATGGTATACCTCGATGCCGTCGATATGGTTGTCGGCCGCGTTTTCAATATAACTTGCCCATTCCTCTTGTTCTTTTGAATAAGCGCAGGGATGCGCCAGAAACGCAAGCCCTCCCGCTTCATGAATGAGCCCGATTACCTCGCCTATCGAAGGCAGATCAAACGATTCGTCTACGAAAAAATCCGATTCCCTGTTCGAATAATAATACCTGTAAAAATCCCCGACGTTCGCAATAAACCCGTATTTCTCTATATTCTCAGGATACTTCATAAGCGAATTGTATATAACTACGTACGCCTCGCTTTTGTTTCCGCTTACAACCTCAATATCTTCGTCAAACTTAAGCCCTTTCTTCCGGAATACTTCCTTCGCTTTCTCAAGGCAGATCTGCTGCTTTTTTAACCTTTCCGACTGCGGGTATCTCTTTTCCAAAAAATCTTTGACAATACCGACGTCTATGCCGTAACCAAGTATGTCCCTTAACTCGTTATTATACCGGTAGCATAATTCCACTCCCGGTACTATGACTTTACCTTTCAGGTCCTCGTCACTCATCGCCAGTAAATCATAGTAACATTGTACGCTGTCGTGGTCTGTAAAAGATATTATTTCGTACTTTTTGAATCTTTGCAGCAGTTCGAGCGTTGTCTCCCCGCCGTCCGAATTCCTTGAATGAATGTGCAGATCGATATTTGTATTGCCGCTATATTTCTTTTTTACTGTGTCAGAAAGATTCATTCATTACCCTGAAACACTTACACCCCAACAAGTCTCTTACGTCTTGTTGGGGACCCCGTTTTTATACCCCAGCAAGCCTCACCTTGCTGGGGACCCCGTTTTTACACCCCGCCAAGCCTTTAGGGCTTGTCGGGGACCCCGTTTTTATACCTACCGTTTGGCCGGCGCATGCACCGGCCAAATACAGTAGGCATTCGGTTTGATGTGTTGAGCATTGCAGTTCTGACGTCACACTTAAAGCCGCTATTTTTTATTGAATATAAACTCCGGAGTATCCCCTTTAAGGTAATCGCTGATGCCCCGCGCCGCCTCGTAAGCAACGCGCGACGAGCATTCCTTCGTAAGAGCCGCGCTGTGCGGAGTAAGTATCACGTTTTTCAGCGCAAGCAGCGGGTTGTCCGCAGCCGGAGGCTCCGATTCAAACACATCGAGCGCCGCTCCCGCAATCTCCTCGTTCTTCAGCTTGTCGGCCAACGCGTGTTCGTCGATTATGCCGCCTCTTGACGTATTGACTATATATGCAGTCGGCTTCATCAACGATAGCAGCTTTTCGCCTACAAGGTTGCGCGTTTCATCCGTGAGCGGAAGATGCAGCGATATGTAATCGGCGCGCTTGAATACTTCCTCTGCTTCTTTATAAAGCGTGATGCCGTCAAGCTGTGTGATATACGGGTCATAACCTATCACCTGCATATTGAAAGCCGCCTGGCATTTTTCGGCCACAAATCTGCCTATTCTTCCGCAGCCTATCAGCCCGAGCGTTTTGCCGTCGACGTCGACGCTTTTATTCAGCCGCCTTATCTGGAAATTGCCGCTGCGGACCGCATCGTCATACATAATAAGCTGCTTTGAAATAGCGATTATGAGCGCCACCGTATGCTCTGCGACGGAGAGCGAATTGGCCTGCGGAGTATTAAGCACCAATATGCCGCGCTCCGTAGCTGCTCCTACGTCGACATTATCCACCCCGACGCCCGTTCTGCTTATAACCTTAAGCTTTTCGGCGCTCTGTATTACCTCGCGCGTCATCTTGTAGGCTGTGCTCAGCAGTATCGCCTCCGCGTCGCGGATATGATTCTGAAAAGCGGTCGGGTCATTATCCGATATTGTCACGAGCTCAAGGTCCGGAATGCCCTTAAAAAGTGCGGCATTCTTTTCATTGAGTTTTTTGGTTAACAGTATTTTTCTCATGCCTCGCGCTTTAACCCTTTCCGATATTATATCATGTTCTCATTCTTCAGCAGAGTATTAATCTTTTCCTTGTTTTCTTCGGGAAGGGGCAGCAGCGGCAGCCTCGGGTCGCCGCCGCAAAGGCCGGCAAGGTCCATCGCATACTTAACTGCGGCCACACCGCCAGCGCCGGAAACGCCTTTGTTAAGGCGCAGCACTTTCTCGTTAAGCGCAAACGCTTCTTCGTATTTCTTGGCCAATATAAGCTGATACAAATCGTTGACTATCACCGGGAATATATTGGCGAGAGATACGACGCCGCCCGAGCCTCCCATTATCACGGTGGACATGAAGAAGTTAGCGGACCCCGCCATCACATTCATAATATCCCTCGCGCCGAACAAAAAGCTCTCTATATTGCCTGTCGAAGAGTCTTTGAGGCCAACTATCTTAGGATTCTTTGCGCACTCCTGCACCAGCTTTACGGACAATGTCGTCCCGCCGCAAAACTGCGGCGCGTTATACAGCAGGCAGGGCGTATCCACAGCGTTCGCCACATCGTTGAAGTACTTAATGAGCACAGCATCGGTCATCTGCTTTTTGAAATATGACGGAGGCAGCAGCGTTAAAAAGTCCGCGCCCAGCTTTTCAAACTTTTTTGCATACATTATAGTCTCATAGGTCGATTCGAATATACAGCCTGCCATTACCGACTGGTCCTTGCCCTTGTTGTCTATGATGACTTTAAGCACCTTCTCTTTTTCGTCGTTTGTCAGGCTCTTGTTTTCGCCGTTGGAGCCGAGAGCCAGATAGCCCTGTATGCCTGATTTGGCGTAAAACTCCATATTCTTTTCCAGCGCCGCATAATCCACCTCGCCGTCCTTTTTAAACGGCGTCGTTATTGGCGCGAATACGCCCATTAACTTATTGTTCATTATTCATTCCTCCTTTATTTCGCGCCCTGTACCGCGTTCATGAATCTTCTCTGATATGATACGACCTGGTTCGCCGAAGAGAACCTCGCAAGGTATCCCGGCTCCGCGGTAATTACCAGGCGGTCTATTACGTCCGCAAACTCAGGGTCGGTCACGAGCTTATCGATGTCCGGATAGTTGTACGGCCCTTCCATGCTGCATATGATAAGGCGGGTATCCGGAAGGTTGTTGAGCTTCAACATGCGAAGGTTGTGTCTTGCCATATCAAGACCGTCGTCGCCTTCCTTATCATTGAAATGACGGTAACGCAGTATATCCTCCGCAAAATGCTTCACATCAACAAGGTCTTTTTCCGCCTCGTTCTTGCTGAGCATATCGGCGCTGAGCATAAGCGTTCTCAAATCCTCGAGGTGCTTTTTGTCTTTGGATATTTCATAGAACGCGAGCATGTTCCTCATTTTTTCGGACTGCATAAGCCTGTGCCGTACAAACGTATTGATAAATACGGGCTTCGCCTGAAGCGCCAGCGCGGTCTGATGCGGTTCAAACATCAGCGTATAGTTGATCCTGTAACCATGTTCCCTGAGCCTTAGAGCCAGGTTATGGCTGCGGAAAGCGTCCTCGGTTAAGGGCTCGTCAAACCTCTTGCTGAATTTCTTATCCCCGCTAAGCAGCTCGCCTACGTTTTCTCCGTTGACAGGCCCCATATGCGGTACTTTAACGACCAGCCTGTATTCGGTCAGTATGGCTTTAAACTTTTCGCATTCGTCGAGAATTTTATTAAAGTCTTCTTCGAACGGGTTATTAAGCTCCACGCTGATATCGCAGCCCGGCCCCAGTATGCTGCCGATCTCGGTCATTACTTCTTCAAGCGTTTTGAACTTGTTTCCGACGTTGGCTTTAGGGTTGTTGATAAATAGGTCATATACGATACCCGGATTGCACGTCAGATTTCCGAGCAGCGCCGATATAGGCGCGATTTCGTACGGGTTTGCGGAATCCGCCGAAAACACCATTTTCGTCGGCCTCTTGATACCGTTTTTATCATAGCTGATATCACGAACCAGATCAACCGTAAGCACTCCGTCCGGCTCCAGATAGCACTCTATTCTGAATCCGGCGGGCGTTTCGCCTTCAGGTACGTTAAACGTTTTAATAACGTCCTCAAACCGGGGCGTAAAGCCGATAAACTGAACCAGTCCTTTTAGTTCCCTGTACTCGTCAAAGCTGATGGCTTTGTTCATCACCCTGCCGAATAACTCTTCCTGGCCTCTCACCGCCGGCGCGCCAAGCGAACGCAGCGTGAAATTCAACCCCGCTCTTCCAAAACAATTCTGTGAGTAATTGACTGTCATACTACTTCAATCCTTTGCTAGTTATTTTAATATTTTCAGCTATCTTCTCACCCGTAAGCCCGTAGTGATCCAACAGCTCTTCGTACGGTCCTGTATTCTTCGCTTTCTCCCTGACGCCTATAATATGAACAGGCGGCGTATTCGGCAAAGGAGCCAGGCATGTTGCCACCGCGCATCCAAATCCGCCTACAACAGAGTGTTCTTCCACCGTGAATATCATTTTTACGTTTTTCGCATACGCCTTTACAGTTTCTTCGTCCAGCGGCTTAACGGTCATAAACCCGAGTACTGCGGCGTCTATGCCTTCGCGCTGAAGTATTTCGGCAGCTTTCTGGGCTTCTTCCACCATAGGCCCTGTAGCAAATATCGCCACGTCTTCGCCGTCTTTCAATATCTCCGCTTTCCCAAGAAGCAGGTTGCGTCTTTCGGCCTTTACTTCGCGCGCCTGTCTTGGCATTCTGATGTAAACAGGTCCGTTTATCTCCACCGCCATTTTAAGCGCCGCTTTTATGTCGCAAGCGTCGCAGGGAGACAGTATCGTCATGTTGGGTATAGTCTGCATCAGCGCTATATCTTCAACCGCCTGATGCGTTGACCCGAGAGTTGAATACGCAAGGCCGCCGCCCGAACCGACGAGCTTAACGTTCATGTTCATATATCCCACGTCGTCCCTTACCTGCTCGTAGGCTCTCATTGTGATAAACGGCGTAATAACCACGATAAAGGGTATCATGCCCTGTTTGGCAAGAGCTGCGCAAATTCCTATCGCGTTCTGCTCGCTTATTCCCGTTTCCACCGTTCTTTCGGGATAGGCTTTAAAAAAGCTCTTCATCCCTCCGCCCGACGCGGAATCGCACGAAACGGCGACTATATTCTTGTTTTCCCCGCCCATCTCCAGAAACGTCTCTTCAAATGCTTTTCTTGGATCCATACTGCTCATTTTGCCCACCTTTTTTCCGCCTGTTCTATTTCCTTAAGCGCTTTCTCCGCTTCTTCTTTATCCGGATGCCAATGGTGATAGGCAACGTTATCCTCCATGAAGGAAATGCCGCAGCCCTTTCTTGTTTTTGCCACTATCATCGACGGCTTGCCGGCTTCAAAAGGCACGGCTTTGAGCGCATCATACAGTGCGCCCACATCATGGCCGTCCACAGACTTAACGCTCCATCCGAACGCCGAGTAACGCTCTTCAAAGCTGCTGGGCTTGCATATCTGCGCCGTTCTGCCGTTTATCTGCAGCCCGTTTTCGTCGATTATCGCGATGAGATTATCAAGCTTGTTGTGCGCGGCAAACGAAGCGGCTTCCCAGTTGGAACCTTCTCCCTGCTCACCGTCTCCCATAAGCACGTACGTCTTGTAGTCAAGCCCTTTCATTTTCGCGGCGATGGCAAACCCGCAACCCAGCGGCAGGCCATGGCCAAGAGAACCTGTGCTGAACTCGATGCCCGGAAGCTTTGTCGCATCGGGATGTCCGGGCACCGGCGAATTCAGCATGTTGTATGTATCAAGCACAGAGCGGTCTATGATTCCTTTTTCTACCAGCGCTGCGTATATGGCAAGGCATTTATGCCCGGCGCTCAGTAAAAACTTGTCGTTGTTAATGTCGCCCGGATTATCCTTGTCGATATTCATTATTCCAAGGTATAATACCGAGAGTATGTCGGCACATGAGAGCGCGGGCCCGCCGTGGCCTTCTCCGTTATTTACGATGGTATTGACAATATGCTTTCTGATGTTATGAGCGCCTCTTTCCAGAGCGCTTATGTCACTTTGCAGCATGTTTTGCCCCCTGTTCCGCTTCGATGGCATATATCTCCTGTACTTTGGGGTATGAGCGGCTGTTCGGGTCAAACTTTAATTCGAGCCACAGGCCGACCAGCGACTCTACGGTTTTAGGCCCGACAACAAGCGCGCCGATGCACATGGTGTTGCAGTTGTTGCTGAGAATAGAGCGTTCCGTCGAGTAGACGTCGTGGCAGACAGCGGCGTAAGCGCCTTCCATTTTGTTTGCCGTAAGCGCCATGCCAATGCCCGTGCCGCATATCAGTATGCACCTGTCGCAGGCTTTTTCTTTCATTTGACGTATGGCCTTATAAGCAACCGTTGGGTAGTTTATTGTTTCCCCTTCAGAAACGCCCGCGTCGAAAAATTCATGGCCCTTCTTCGAAAAGGTATCTATTATCATCTGCTTGTAGGCAATACCCAGTTCGTCACATCCTATCGATATCTTCATAGCTTTCTTCAACTCCCTTTTCAATCTCGTATGCTTTTCTGATTTCCTGTTTTTGCGCGTCTGTCAGCGGCAGCAGAGGCAGTCTCGGCTCTCCTCCGAAGAATCCCGCAAGGTCCATCGCATATTTCACGCCCGGCACGCCGTACTTTGAAACGCCCAAGCGATTGATCATTTTGATGCTTTCGCTGAGTTGCTCGGCCTCGCTTGTTCTGCCCTTAATGTAAAGGCGATAGAGCTGTATGCATATTTGCGGCCAGTAAATCGCCATAGACAGCGTAGCCCCAACGGCGCCCTGCGCAAGGTCTCTGTAGCAGGTCTGCGATTTTCCCGCGTGGTAATAGAATTCCTGCCCTTGCGACGCGGCCGTGTATACCGAGAGCTCCCTGCCGGACGAGTTCTTCATCCCGACGATATTTTCGTGCCTGCTCAATACGGAAATCACATAAGGCGAAACTTCCACCCCCGCCGCGTACTCGGGAGAGTTGTATATCAATATCGGTATTGGCGACTCGTCCGCTACTTTCAAATAATAAGCGATCATATTTTCGTCCTTCATATGCTTTGCAAAGTAATAAGGTGTGATTACGCTTGCGATGTCTATGCCGTACTTTACAAGGCTTTTGATGAAGCGGACGGTCGCCTCTGCCGACTCTCTCCCCACTCCTGCCACTATCGGTCTGTCGGCTTTCTTGTTCTCAATAATTGTCTCTACAACTCTGTATGTCTCTTTCTCTGTCAACCCCAGATATTCGCCGTTTCCCCCCAATACCATATAGCCGCCCAGATCGAACTCGTTGTATTTTTCGATATTTGACGCGAGGCAGGAAATACTCACTTCTCCCTTAATAAACGGTGTTGTAATAGACGGGAAGATGCCGCTCAATATGCTTTTATAATCACGTTTCATTCTCATCATCCTTCCTTAAGACTTAGAGTACGCGGCGATTCTTTCCCATCGTTTACATCAATCTTCCAATATTCCCAATGCTGTATCTACTAGTATGAAGCGTTTTATACTTGTATATATAGGCTTGCGTATAAAAACGCCCGGCAAATGCACGTACCCTTGCCTCATTTGGCATACCGGTATGCATTGCAGTTTACATGTATATAACTCCAGGCTTAAATTTTTTAGCCGTTGCCATTCTGCCCGTGTTCCAGACGGAGCTTGATCTTGTCCCCTCTGAAAACAACCTTGGAATACTCGATGGGTACCTGGTTGGAGTTATATACGCGATTCTCCAGCAACAGCAGCGGAAACGAAGTGCTTACTCCCAAAAGCTCCGCCTCTTCCGCGGACGCGGTGATAGACTCGAGCGTTTCCACCTGCCTTGCTATACGGCAGTTATATTCATCCGTCAATATGTCGCAAAGCTGCTTCCCTTCAAGGTCCTGCCGCTCCAGGTCAGGAGATACCTCCTGGGGTATATAAGAAGTATGAACACTTAACGGAACCCCTTTGACATAACGTATTCGTTTGACAAGATATGCGGTCGCTCCCGGCTTAATCTCCAGCAGCTTTGCAATACGCGTAGACGTCGAAACGAGCTCGGCCGTTAACAGCTTTGTCTCCGTCTCGTACCCCATTCTTTCAAGCTGCTCACGTATCCCCATCCAGGATAGCGGGCTGCTCTCTATCTTCGCTTCCGACACATAAGTGCCTTTCCCCGGAACGCGATACAGCAGGCCCGCCATGACCAGGCGATTCAGAACCGAACGGACCGTCATCCGGCTTATACCGTAAGTCCTGCTCAGCTCATTCTCCGAAGGTATCATGGAATTAAGCGGCCACTCCTCATTGTCAATTTTATGCCTGACACTCTCTTCAAACTGAACGTATAGTGGCGTAGGGCTATTTTTATCCAGCATACAGATTCCCCTTCATACTAATGGCATATTATATCAATTATATAGTAGAACATTATTTTTGTCTAATGTATCATATTTATTCAATTATATAACACTTCACCAACCGGATGTATAGCCCTGTTACAAAATATCGTCCAGATGCAAGATCATTCCGATATACGGTCAAACAACGGCTTCATTACCGGCACGGTATCGGCGTATATCCCATAGAGCTCATCATAAACCGCCTTATTCTTCGTTTGAGGCTCGTTGACCGTCTCAGTCTTAAGATTATTGCATGCTTCTTTTAAGCTGCTCCATATCCCTGCGCCGACGCCCGCCACCATGCACGCGCCGTATGCTCCGCCTTCGCTTGCGCCGCTTACGGTATAAACCGGCAGCTGGAAAATATCGCTGAGTATCTGCCGCCAGAGATCCGCTTTGCTGCCTCCGCCCGACACGATTATCTTTTCCATCCTGATTGGCTTAAGCTTTAGTATGCTTTCACTTATAAGCCTCATGCCGTAGGTGACGCCTTCCATTACCGAACGGCTTATATCGCCTTTTCCGTGGCCTTGCGTCAGCCCTATAAAGCACGCCCTCAAATTCGGATCGGAGTACGGGCAGCGTTCTCCCGAAAGATACGGCAGATATATTAGCCGCTTTGCACCCGCAGGCGATTGTTTTGCCGCCTCGTTCATTATCTGGTAAGGATCCACACCTTTTTGCTTCGCAAGACTCATCTCGCTTTCGCAAAGCGTGTTACGGTACCATTGATAGCTTCCGCCGCCTGCCAGCATCACGCCCATTATGTGATAAAGGTCCTTCTGGTTATTGCAGAAAAACTGCAGCGTTCCTCCGTTGTTTTTCAGGTACTGCGACATGCCCATCGCGACAATACCGGCCGTGCCTATCGTAAGCCCCAGTATGCCTTCCTCGATAAGACCCATACCCGTCGTTTGTATAACGCTGTCTCCGCCGCCGCCCACCACGGGCGTACCTTCGGCAAGTCCCGTAGCCCCGGCTGCCTCGGCGTGCACCGTGCCGGTGACGACGTCGGATTCCACCGCCTCGGGGAAAATATCCTTTGGCAGCCCTAAGATGTCCAGCAGTTCATACGACCACTCGCGTTTTTTAATGTCGAAAAACCCTGTACCCGACGCGTCCGAAACGTCCGTATAGAAGTTGCCGGAGAGCTTAAAGCGTATATAGTCTTTGGGCAATATCGCTCTTACCATTGCGGCGTAATTCTCAGGCTCGACTTCACGAAGCCATAATATCTTGCCGCCCTGATAGCCCGGAAGCAGGTTGTTGTTGGTATATTTCACCAGCTCGTCAATGCCTCCGAGCTTGTCCAACACATCCTGGCATTGCTTTGCGCAGCGCTGGTCGTTCCAAAGGAAGGCGCGGCGTATCACGTTGTTGTTTTTATCCATTGCTACCAGCCCGTGCATCTGCCCGGAGAGGCTTACGGCCTTAATCTCATTGTTCTTAAGGCCGCTTTTCTGTATAGCCTTTCTCATGCTGGTATACGCTCCGAGCCACCAGTCCTCCGGGTCCTGTTCATTCCAGCCAGGCTTTGGAGAATATAAAGGGTATTCCTCGGTAGCGGCAGATACCACAGCGCCGTTTTCATCCACTATGATGGACTTGCATCCGCTCGTGCCAATGTCCATAGCAGCGACATATTGTTTCATTTTGCCACCTCACTGATACTATATAATCCTGAGACGCACATGCTTTACATGGAAATACTCGCGAAGCCCTTCCGGACCGTGCTCATGACCGAATCCCGATTCCTTCCAGCCGCCGTACGGCGCGTTGATAACGCCCGCGTCGACATTGTTAATCGCAACGTTGCCCGACTCAAGCTTAAGCGCGCATGTGTGTGCGGTGGTAAGATTCTGCGTAAACACTATGGAAGCGAGCCCGTACACGCAATCGTTGGCAAGCCTTAAAGCTTCATCGAGATCTTTAAAAGGCATAACGCCTACCGCGGGCCCGAACGTCTCTTCCGTCATTATTTTCATATCGTGATTAACGTCCGCGAGTATTGTCGGCTTATACCAGTATCCGTTTTCAAAACCGGGAATTGTAGGCGCCTCGCCGCCTGTCAGCAATCTAGCGCCCTTTTCAATCGCGTCGCGCACATGCTCGCTCACCGTACGCACGCCGGCAGCCGTGCACATTGGCCCCAAATTCACGTCCTCGTTAAGCCCGTCGCCGATTGTGAGCTTCTCGGTCTCTTCCTTGAATCTTTTAAGGAACTCATCATATATGTCCTGTTCGACGTATATACGGTTAATAGCTATGCATATCTGCCCCATGTTCCTGAACGAGCGCCGCACCGCGCCTTTTACGGCAGCGTCTAAGTCGCAGTCCTTGAACACCAGCATGGGCAGGCTGCCGCCCAGCTCCATCGAGCTCTTGCGCAGTGTTTCCACGCACGAACCAAACACCGTTTTCCCCACTTTGGTCGAACCTGTGAAGGCTATCTTTTTAATCTTCGGGTTTTCGAGCAGCCAGCTTCCCATCTCGCGGCCCGCGCCTGTAAGCGCATTGAGAACGCCCGCGGGCACACCCGCCTTCACGAGGCAGTCAAGGAACATTAAAGGGCTCAGCGGCGTCTCGGAAGGCAGCTTGCAGACAAGCGTGCACCCTGAAACCAGCGCCGCGCCCACCTTCCAGGCGAGCAGCTCTATAGGATAATTCCACGGGGATATTGCGGCGCATACTCCGATAGGCTGGTATATCACCATGCTTGTGGTGCTTTCGTCCTCATTCGCTATTATTCTTCCGTATACGCGTTCTCCCTCTTCCGCGTAATAGCGAAGTATATCGGCGCCTTTTTGTACCTCGCCTATGGCTTCGGCAGCAGGTTTGCCCTGTTCCCGGCTCATCGTTCTTCCTATAGCTTCCTTGTTTTCCTGGACTATAAGGCTGGCCTTTCTCAGTATTGCCGAGCGTTTGAATACATTCAGCTCGGACCAGCTTTTAAACGCACTGTCAGCCGCGTTTACAGCGTCCTCGACATCCTTCCTCGTTGCCTTGGGCACATTGGAAAAAGGCTGGGCAGTCCGGGGGTCGACAACGGGAAACGTCTGGCCGTCAGCAGCATTCTTCCACTCCCCGTTTATCAGCATTTTTTCGATCATTATTACTTACCTCCCGCGGGAACCTCGTCGCCGTCCACCTTGCAGGTGTTCCAGACGAATACGAGCGGCATAATTCCTGTCTGTATCGTCGTATGATACTCACCCGGCGGAACATACAGGCAGTCGCCCGCTTTTACCGGAAACTCGTCCTCGCCGACAATCATTATCCCTTCGCCGGAGATGAAGTAATAGATCTCTTCCATGTCGTCATGAGCGTGTCCCGTCGTCGAGCCTGTCGGGTAAACCGTCGTATGGCCGCATGTCAGCCGAAGAGACGGGCCTTTTTTCTGATCTATGAGATAATAAGTATCCCTCAGCACCTTTGAATCTCTCGGTTCCACGCGCGCGCGCAGACTTCTTGGATCGGTATCCGGTTCGCGTCCATGTGCAACATTTACAATGTGTTTCATTTTTGTACCCCTTCTTTGATGTAAATATTTTATTTAAAAATCTACGATCACCTTGCACGCATTCATATCCGAATACGCGGTGTTCAATGCTTCATCAACGCCTTTAAGCGAAAATGGTATCCTGTGAGTAATCGCTCCTTTTAATTTGTCCTTGTTCATTGCTATGAGCTGCAAAGCCTGTGCATAAGAGTTCGCGTACCTGAAGGACGGAACCAGCATTATCTCGCGGCAAACGAATTCGACGAGCGGCAGCGTCTGGGTATCGGCGCCCAATCCGAGCAATGAAACCTTCGAGCCCGACTTCATGCATTTCGCGAGATGCGCGAGACACGCGTCGGCGCCTGTCGCCTCGTAGCCCACGTCAAAAGCTTCCCGCGGCATTTCATCCGTTTTAAGGTTGATTACCTTGTCCGCGCCCAGTTCGATAGCCTTTTTAAGCCTGTCTTCGCGTATGTCCGCTATCGTTACCGACGCGCATCCCACGGCTTTTGCGGCCAGCATACAGGCTATGCCTATTATACCGGCGCCAAATACTACAGCATTGTCTCCCAGCTTGGGCTTTATGCGTGTTGTGGCAAAAACGCCGACCGCAAGAGGCTCTACCATCGTGGCCAGCCCGAAATCGTCTATGCTGTCCGGTATCTTAAACACCAGACTTGAGTCGAACGCCACATATTCCACAAGCGAGCCGTCTACCGGCGGCGTCGCAAAGAACCGCATTTGCGGACACAGGTTGTACTTGCCGCTCATGCAATACTCGCATTTATAGCACGGTACGCCCGGCTCAATTACAACCCTGTCTCCGGCTTTGAATCCGCTTACCTTGCTTCCCGTCTCCTCTATAATGCCCGCGCATTCGTGGCCAAGTATCATGGGCTCGTTAACAACGAATGAACCTATTTTACCCTTATGCCAGTAGTGGACGTCCGAGCCGCATATGCCGACCGCTTTCATTTTGACCAGCACCTGGTCCTGTTTCGGTTTGGGAACGGGCAGCTCGCGTTCCGACAGCTTTCGTATGCTGTCCAAATAAATCGCTTTCATATTGACACCCTTTACCTTTCTGCTAAGACCGGGTCTGATAGCGTATACGCATCGAGTCTATAAGCACAGCAAGCATTATGATGAGGCCTGTCGCCATTTGCACGTAGTACGAATCCAGGCCGAATACCTGCAGGCCTACCTGCACAAAATTAAGCAGCATAACGCCGCCAAGAACGCCGGACACTCTTCCTATGCCGCCTGACAGCGACGTACCGCCTATAACCGCAGCGGCTATCGTGTCCATCGAGTATGAGGAGCCGAACACGCTGTTAATAGAACCCATTTTGGAGGAAAGCATAACGCCGGCAAGGCCCGCAAGCAGTCCCGAAATGGTGAACGTTGCAATGCGTATCCTGTCTACGTTGATACCCGAAACCCTCGCGCAGCTTGCGTTGCCGCCGACTGCAAACATGCTGCGTCCAAGAGCCGTCTTTCTCCATACGTAATACATGATGATATATACTACGACGAGCACAATTACAAGATATGGTAAAAATCCGAACAGCTTACCCTGACCAATGCCGGTATATGCAGGTTCGGCTACCGTTATCGTCCGTCCTCTTGTTATAGCGAGCACCACACCGGCAAGCGTCGTATTCATAGCCAGCGTTTCGATAAGCGCCACCGTTTTGAGTTTTGCAATCAGCACGCCGTTGATAAAACCTAAGAGCGCTCCCATGGCAAGTATAATAAGCATCGCCAATATGGCCGGTATATGGGCCGTTTTAAAGAGCAAAACGCCGACAGTCGCTGAAACGGCCATTATGCCGACCGTAGAAAGGTCGATATCGCCAAGCAATATCGTGCCTGCGAGACCGATTGTCATTACTCCAATAACCGCGGCCTGCATCGGTATATTGAGATAAAGCTCTGGGTTCTCAAATGGATTGAAGAAGTTCGGGCGTAATATTATGAACACTATTACGCCAAAAAGCAACAGTACCCACACAATGTTGTCGATTAGCGCCTTAACCAGTCTGTTCTCTCCGGAACTATTTATTTTACCACTCATACCGCTATTCCACCTTTATTATCTCTAATTTCAATAACTTTTTCCGGCGTTATGCCGTCGTTTACAACATCTCCCACAATTCTTCCCTTGTTGAAGATCACAACGCGGTCTGCAATACGCAAGAGTTCGTCGAAGTCGTTTGTAACATAGATTACCGACAAACCCATAGTAGTAAGGTCTTGAATCAGCTTCATGATCTCCTCGCGACTCTTTATATCTATACCAATAGTCGGTTCGTCGAGTATCAGCACTTCGGGGTCGCAGGCCAAAACTTTTGCGAGCACCACTTTTTGCTGGTTGCCGCCTGACAGACTGGCCGCAGTATCGTCAATTGTCCGGGCTTTAATCTTAAGCGCCTGCAAGGAATGTTCTGCGATACTTTCTTCTTTTTTAAGGTTCAGCATGCCAAACTTGCTTTTGAGCTTATATTTTAGCGAGGAAAGCCCTATGTTTTCTCTGATGGACATTATAGGCACTATGCCGTAGGCATGCCTGTCGTCAGGCAGGTAGCAGATTTTGTTTTTCAGAGCGTCGTTTGCTTCTCTTATCTCGATCTGCTTGCCGTGCATCTTTATCGTTCCGCCGTGCTTTTTAGTCAGGCCATATATGGTTGTGCATATCTCGCGCGCACCGGAACCCGGAAAACCAACAAAACCGACAATCTCGCCTTTTCTGATCTTTAAAGAGGTAGGCTCCAAAAATCTTGCGCATAAATTTTCACATTCGAGAACAACATTTTCGTCAATAACCTTTTCCGGATCTCGCATTGTCAGTTCAACTTCTTCGCCTGCAACCAGATTTGCGAGGTCCTGCTGCGAATTGCATTTGGAGCCTGTATACGCCTCGCCGTCGCGTACAACCGTAATCTCGTCTGTAAAGCGAAGTACTTCTTCAAGGTAGTGCGAAATAAATATAAATGTTATACCGCTTTTTGCCTGTTCCTTGACGAAGTGAAACAGATTCTCACGATCCTCGACCGATAGCGATGTAGTCGGTTCGTCGAGTATTATAAGCTTTCCGCCGCCGAAGAGGGCGCGAATTATATTCACTTTACGCTGATCGACAGGCGACAACTCCCTGAGCTTTTTATAAGGATCGACTTTGAGGCCGAATTCATCCATCACCTCAACGGCCCGTTTGTGCATACCCTTCCAGTCTATAAATTTTGCCTTGTTTTTTGGCCATAACCCTAAAGATATATTTTCAGCAACATCCATATCCGGTACGATACTTGCGTGCTGCGTCACAAGGCGTATACCCATATCCTGCCTCTCTTTAAGCGTTAAATGGGATATATCCTTACCCTCAAATATGACGCTGCCTTTATCCTGTCTATAAACACCCGCAATAATATTGACCATAGTGCTTTTTCCCGCACCGTTACGCCCTACGAGCGAGTGGATCGTTCCTTTTTTAATATTTAAGTTTACATTCTTCAGGGCATGCGTGGTACTGAAGCTTTTGCTTACATTTTGGACTTCCAGTAATATATCCTGTTCCACCATGCTTCTCCTTTCATATCGAAAATATACATCTCTGCCGCCTGGTCCCAACACACAAATACCGTTTTACGGGCTTTGGTCAGGCCGGCTTTTTAAGAAACCGCATTATACGCCGGCCTGCCAAAGTCTATGTTCGTTATGCGTCTAATTCATGACGATAACTTTTTTCCGTTAACCCTCGATTGCGGACATGTCATACTTAAGGTTCAATTCCTGCTCAGCAACAATACCCCAGTGTCTCGGGTCTGTGCAGTTTTCGGGATTGATTTCGTATGCAGGAACCTTTACGTACGGACCAGCATCGGATTCGATGATTTCGCAGTTTTCCCAATAATACTTGTTGTTGGAGTAAGGTCCAAGAGGAACATCCTCGCCCTTGAACGAGTATTTTTCGAGCATTTCAATGGCTATTGCCGAGTAGGAATATCCGTCCTGAGCGATGCTGTAGTCGTAGTATCCCTCTTCGATGAACTTGTTCGCTATAGGCTCGCCGTCGATAGTGACAACTATAACGTGATTCGGGTCGTCGCGCTTTGTCCATTTATCCTGCATCTTAAGAGCGGATACCAGGCCCATGCCGGGGTTGTCCGAAGGCGTATGCAGAGCGTCAATTTCCACGCCAGCCGCAAACTGGTTCAATACAGCGTCCTGTGTTTTGCTGATTTCGCCTTCGCACGGCAGCGCTACGTAATTGATGTTGGGATATTCGGCAAACGTCGCATCCATGCCTTCTTTACGCAGACGCCATGCAAACGAGCTCATAGCACCGTAGCAGTTCACTACTGTTCCTTTGGGTTCGCCATATCTGGCTTCAAGAGCCTTTATAATAGCCTTGGCAGCCAGTACGCCGGCATCATAGTTGTCGAACGCAACGGACACAGCGATGTCGCCGCCGGTAAGCGGAGTATCAACGATAGCAACGGGGATACCAGCCGCTACAGCCTGATCGGCCGCCGCGATGAGGCCTTCGGAGTCGATCGGGTCGGACAGTATCGCGTTGGGCTTCTTGTTGATGAAGTTTACAAACTGGTCGAACTGTTTAGCAGCGTCCAGTTTGGCGTCGGAAGCTTCAAACTTCCAGCCGCGGTCTTCGCACTCTTTCTGAGCCGCAACCTGGCATACTGTCCAGAAGTAATAGTCGAGGCCTTTGTTGGCATAAGCAACGAACACATCGCCTTCTCCGGACGGAGTATCGTCAGCAGGAGCGACGGACTTATCAGCGGGAGCCTCAGCGCTCGGCTTCGTATCCGCGCTGGGAGCAGGAGTATCAGCTCCGGCACAACCGCTGACCATCATTGTAAGCGCCAGAACACATATCAATAGTGTCACCAAATGTTTCTTCATTCTCTTTCCTCCTATAAGTTTTGGGTAATAATGAATGGGGCTAAATCATTCATTCTATTTGCTGAATACATGGCATTTTTTGCATTCTTAATCTGCTTAAACCATAAAACCCAAACAGCCCTTTGCTTATTCCCCCCTTTCCAAGCAATGAATTTCATGGTTTTAACGCCGTGTTTCAGCCTTATATTGTTCCTTCCACATCTTTGATTTTTGATATGAAAGCTTTAATTTCATCGGTTTTCAGAACACCCAGAGCGCCGTTTCCATAATCTACACTTACAAATCCGGGGCGGTCCTTCACTTCTCTGAAAGTCAGCAGCTCTTCATAGGGAGCAGACAAACGTTTGAATAAGAATACACCTGCTTCATCCCCCAAATCCGATTCATCCATGGGCTCCATGTCCCACTTTATATCCTGCAGCGCCGCGGCTATCGTATGGTAATCGGCGCTTGCTATGGATGCGCCGTCCGCAAGGAATCTTTGTTCCTGCCTGCCCGTCGTCTCATCCTTAACCCATACCGACTGCAGCAAATGCCTGTCTTCGCCAAATGTGATTGCGCATTCCGTGACCGACGCTACCTCAAAGTAATAAAGTGCCGGGTCAATTATCTCTTTGGCGTTTATGTCAAATACGTTTAATATCTTTTTGTCAATCAGATAGACGCCATCAAGGCCGCTTATTTTGCAGTACACCTTGTCGCCTTGGGCATCCCCTGTCGTTATCTTAAGCTCGCGGTCGAACGAGTCGTATAGCGTGCATACTCTTCCCGACTCAGCGTCCAGCCCGTACTCGCTGTCCTGCCTGGCTCCTTTAACCTCTTTTACCCATTCAATGCTTTTGATATGGTTGATTATCTCCTGTATGCTGCCGGTGCTGGCGTTGCAGGTATACGGCCTTGCCATCCTCCAGTAAAAATCCCCCCGCGACCGGGGCGCTTCAGACTGATTGCAGCTTATTTCGCCCTGCTCCGGAGATTCTATGCTGACGCCTACGATCTTGTTGAAATTAACCTGGTTAAGGGGTATTTCCATTATCACCTTCGAAGACGTCAGCAGCACTTCAGCCCTCATTTCGTCTAACAGGTATATAGATTTATCATCCTGCATTTGCATGTATGTACCAGTGTTTGCATAAGAATTCCCCAACATATATCTCTGTCTGCCGCCGTTTTTGAGCTCAACACTTATCACCGCGCGGGGGTCGTCCAGAGCGTATTGCGCCATATCCTGTCTGTCTTCTACCTTATAAGCCGCTTTCATATAACCCAGTGTCGCCAGCAGCGGAGCCATCTTCTCCTGCTCCACGGCAACCCCGTCCATGCTCCACTTCCCGTTTTCACACTTAACTGCGAGTGTGTTATCCGATTCCCTGTCCTCTATCTGTATGGAGACGATATCTTGTACGGGCGTTCTTGAAAGCCATATGCCCGCAGCTTTCTTCCCCAGTGACGAGACCAATACCATTACTCCTGCCAGCAGCACCAAGGCTACCGTCAAGCTTATTAAAACGAGCTTCTTCGTTCGTGTCATCAGCGTCTTACCCTTCGTCTCCAAACTACAATGCCGGAGATGATAACTGCCGCCGGCAGTACAACCGCAACCAATGTTATTAAAAGCATGCTTTGCGTTTGGCTGGACACTTCGAGCTTCGGATTGGTAAGCGTCTTGGGTTTGATAACCACCGAAGCGCCTTTTCCGCTCGACCATGATACGGCACCCATAAACGCGGTCAGGTTGCCTGCGAATTTCGCATTATCCAGTGACGATATAAAATCAGTGCTTCCATAGAGTACGACGCGCGCGCCGGTACGGGTATTTTCCGCGGCTGCGGCCAGAACAAACGGGCCGTCAGTATCCCCTTCCTCGCGGTCGAGCGTTTCGGTCAGCGGGTTAACTTTGCCGTAGCTTTGGCTTGTCGTCGTAAGCAGCGGATATGACTTCACATCCTCGACTTCACTTATGCCGACGCTTCGGCAGCGCGACATCACAACGCTTGAACCGGCTTCCTTTATCATCGATATCGCGGAAGCGTCAAGTATATCCGGGCGCAGTATAACGGGATTGTTGTAGTAGTGCGACGAGTCTCCCTCGACAATCATGTCCCTGCCTAAAGTGAGCCCAAACCCGCTCAGCACTTTTTCAAAATTCGGAAGCTCGGGAGCCATCGGGTTGATCATAAACACAGCTCTCCCGCCGTTGCTTAGAAACTCACTTAATATGCCGTATTCCTCATCTGTTAGGTCGGAGAGAGGCGCTACAAATATCACGCAATCTCCTTCGCTAAGATGCTTGTCATTATATACGAGATGATATGAGTCAACGTCATATTCGTCGTTATCAAGCGTTCCCTTAAGGTAGTAAAGCGCGTTTAAATCCATCTCTTTATGGCCTTCCATAAAGTAGGCGACGTGTTGTTTGCCGCCCATCAGCGACACTATGGCGGATGTTATGCGCTGCTCGGCCGCCAGGCCGGTCGCATAGAGCTTGTCCTTGTCAAGATTCCATTCGTAAAGGTTTTCCGCCTTAATCACACGGAAATTGGTTTCATCGTCCGCCAGCGTTACAATTATATCGTTATTCTCAATCTCTTCATCTTCGCTTTCAAACTGGTTCAGAAACAGCGGAGTACTGATAGGATCGATGTTTTTAACTTCAATATAGCCGGAGGCCATTTTATAATGTTTGAGCAATTCGCCTATGGTTCTGTCTTCCTCGCCCTGCGGATAAACGGTATAAATATTGATACGCTTATCAAGCGCGGCCAGCGACGATCTTGTCGCGTCTCCTATGGAGTAGACTTGATTGGAAGTAAGATCCCAGTGCAGGCCAAGCGTGTCCTCAAGTTGTTCGGTAATCAGCGTCACCATGACTCCGAGGCTGACGACAAGCAGTATAATCAGTATCCATATGCTGTTCTTTTTCAGCATGCCCGTTTTTACGGACTTTGTCATATTCATATACTGCTCCACCTCCTTCGCTCAAGCATCAGAGTGCTCAGGCTTACAAATACAGCGCTGAACGCGATGTAATATATCGTTGACGAGATGCTGAAAGTTCCGAACTGGTAAGGTTCAAACCGGCGGAACAATGAGAACCATTGCAACACCGTATTTATAAATGGACTGCGCACCTGCGCTATCAAAAAGTCGAGCGTCAAGAACAAAAGCAGTATGCCGTATGTGGCGACGGCTGCCGACAACTGGTTCTCCGTAAGTGTGGATATCAACACGCCCACAGCGATAAACGCCGCGCCTATCAGGAAAAAGCCCAAATATCCGTTTATAATCATTAATACAGGAGGATTACCCAACATGAGCAGTATAATCGGATAAACCAGTGTGAAGCAAAGCGTGATAGCGAACACGCAAACCGCCGCCAGATATTTGCCAAGTATTATGGCCGGCAGCGTCAGGCTGGATGTCAGCAATAGCTGGTCGCGCTTGGTTTTCTTTTCTTCCGCTATAAGACGCATCGTTAAAAGCGGCACGATCAGCATAAACACGTATATGCAGTCATTAAGCGTGGTGTTGAATTCGGCGTTAAGCGCCAGTATGTTGTTGACTGTAAACAAGATACCGGACAGAAACAGGAACGAGCCAATAAAGACATATCCCAGCATCGTATTAAAATAGTCCTTTAGTTCCCTGTGAAAGACAGCGCTCATACTGTTTCTTCTCCCATCAGCCCTGTTGCCCCTTCTTCCGCCGTAAGCTGAAGGAACATGCTTTCAATATCGGTCTTAAGCGGACTTAATTCAAGCAGCTTCATGCCGCCGTTTACAACAGCGTCAAATATGCGGCCGCGAAAGTCCGCGTCGTTACGCGAGTATTCTATCTCCCAATCGCTTGTACCCTTCTCGAATACTCCCGCATGCGCGTATTTCTTTATGCCTTCTATAGATTCAATTACAGGCTTGAACGCTTTGGCTGCGCATGAAACCCTTATTCGTATGCGCGCCGAGTCGGCGGAATCCAGCTGCGTCGTTTTACGATCCGCGACAAGCCTGCCGTCGCGTATAACGATAACCCGGTCGCATATCTCGGCTATTTCAGACAGTATATGCGAACTTATCATTACCGTCCTGTTCCTGCCGAACTCCTTTATCACCGAACGAATTTCGACTATTTGCTTTGGGTCAAGGCCAACGGTCGGCTCGTCGAGTATAAGTATGTCAGGGTTTCCTATCATCGCCTGCGCCATTCCCACACGCTGCCGGTAACCTTTTGACAGATTACGTATCAGCCTGTTTCTTTCCGGCGTCAATCCTATACTTTCACATACTTCGTCAATCTGTTTTTTCAGCTCGCTGCCTTGAACGCATTTAATCTTTCCGGCGAACGCCAGATACTCGTCTATAGTCATCGTATCGTAAAGCGGCGGTTGCTCGGGCAGATAACCAATGTGCTTTTTGGCCTTGTGCGGTTCTTTTGCCATATCAATGCCCGCGATCGACACCGTTCCCTCATTCCAGGGCAGATAGCCGGTCAGTATGTTCATAATAGTGCTTTTACCGGCGCCGTTTCTGCCCAGCAGCCCAACGACTTCTCCCGAATCTATCTGGAACGATATGTTATCGAGCGCAAGCTTTTTAGCATATTTTTTTGTGATGTTGGTCATCTGCAGCAAGTCAATTACACCGCCTTATCACCACGTGCGTATTTTTCTTCTACCAGATCGTATACCCGCCGTCTATTACGACTATCGATCCCGTCATGAAGCTGCTGGCGTCGCTGGCGAGATATACTGCAAGCGGCCCCAGTTCAGCCGGTTTTCCTGCGCGCTTCATCGGCGTAAACTCCATCCATTTTCTGGCCCACGGGCCGTCTTCAACCAGCGTTTTGTGTACAAGATCGGTATCCATGTATCCCGGAGCTATAGAATTGACGCGTATGTTGTAGTCCACCCATTCGGCTGCCAGCGAACGCGTCATATGTATTACTCCCGCTTTGGAGGCGTTATAGGATACCTGCCCCTGAGGCGTGTTGACTATATATCCGGACATCGACGACAGGTTGATTATATTGCCGCCCTTTTGCTTAATCATTATCCTGCCGACTATCTGCGACATATACCAGACGCCGTTCATGTTGATGTCTATAACCTTCGTCCAGTCCTCAAGAGACATATCCTGAGCATCAACGTTGATGCATATTCCGGCGTTGTTGAGCAGTACGTCTATGTGTCCCCATTCTTCCATTACCGCGTCGCAAGCCTGCTGACATGAATCATATTTTGCGACGTCTACGTAAAAGGCCTTCGACTTAACGCCGTATGTAGCTTGTATATGATCTGCCGTGGCTTTTGCTGTCTCAACATCAATATCGAGCACCGCAATATCCGCGCCGCAATCCGCCATAGCCTCGGACATCGCTCTGCCGAGTCCGCGCGCCGCTCCGGTCACAACCGCCGTTTTGCCTTTAAGGCTGAACAAATCCAAAACTCCCATTGTCTTAACTCCTTTTCGCTGAATCTTATAATGTAAACTGTTCAATTTGCTGTGACTGTTTGTATATCCCGGCCCTGCCAGGTGTTCCCCTCCGTACGCCGTAAAGTCTCATAGCCTTCAAAAGGCAGTGTTATTACGTCTCCGGGCTGAAAATTCTTTGATTCTGCCGCCTTAAACCCAACCTCCAGCGACGCAAGTATGAGATTCTCCTCATTCCAATAATATAGTATGTCAATGGTTCCATTTTTCAGTTTGTCGGCCAGTAAATCCTTATCTCCCAGACCTACTGCAGACAGTTTCCCGTTTTGCTCCTGCTGCCAGTCGGACACGCCGATACCTTCCTGTGTGGAAAAGAACAATACGCCGTTTATCTGAAAATCCGCGTAAGCCTTATCTACAAGCTGCTTTGCCTTGTCTGCTTGTCCCTCCGACTGCTCAAGCCTCGAAGCGGCAAACATGTCCACATATTTAGTCCTTTGCTCTTCAAATGCAGCCGACTCAATCTCCAGCGCGTCGGCGGCCTTTGTTGCAGGCACCATCGTCAAATACATGCCATGGCCACCCATAAGTTCGCTTAAGCTGCCCATCATCTGTTTCCCCGTCTCCTCGTTCGAAAACGGCTTGATGTTATAATCGGCGCAGCTTATATCGCTTTTTATAGAAACTACAATAGTCCCCTTGTCATGAACATATTCGAGTAATGGCGCGAGTTCTGTTTTTCCTAAAGGCTCTATGCAGATGATGTCCCATTCTTCATCAAGATATTGCTCTAATACCTGCTGCTGTTCGTAAGCGGTAGGCAGCGACGGAGCCGCCATCGTTAAGCTGACTTTACGGCTGTCCGCCCACTTTTGGGCTGCAGCCTCTATTGCCGGGTATTTCACATCCAGCGACGACGGCATGATTACCAGGCATTTTATTGCATCCTGCTGACAACCGCTTAAAAGAAGTGTTAATATTATAGCCACACACAGCAATTTGCTTGCCCGTTTTAACATAATACCTGCTCCCGTATTATTGACATATCTCTTGCTCATGCTGTGTAGTATCTGTTAATTTCATACTTTTATACCCTGTCCTGAGTATAAACCTTTTCAGCATAATGTATTCGATTTCTCGAAACCTATGGATGTAGTATAACTCAACGGATATACATATGTCAACTTGTATTTACATGTTATCTCCTGGATAAATACATTAGTACAATTTGCAACGTTTTGCGTTTTAATGGTTAATCTGTATTGAACAGAGCGATGTTTTCGTTTGTTTTCCGATGGTTTCCGCTTAAAAACTCTGGATTTTTGAATACTTCGATATTATGGTGTGTATATACGGAGTCCCTCCGCAGCAAAAAACGTCCGGGATAAACCTGACGTTTTAGTACGGGGTCCCCGACAAGACGTGAGGCTTGGCGGGGTGTAAATATGGGCCCCTGAAAATGCCGCGAGGCTGCTATTCATTTACCACGCTGATATTTAACTTTGTTTTGATATCCATGGAATACGGAACATTTTTAATCATCGACTGTATGTCTTCGTCCGTATTGAGCACATCAAGGAACGCGTCGACAACTTCCTTGTTGAACTGAGTACCTGCCCCTCCTATGAGCTGCCGCTTGGTTTCTTCAAGCGAGAGATGCCTCCTGTAATGGCGGTCGCTCATCATCGCGTCAAACGCGTCCGCTACGGATATTATGGACGCGCTCAATGATATCTCGTCGCCCTTTAATCCGTCCGGATAACCCGAGCCGTCATAGTGCTCATGATGGTGTTTGACTATAGGAACGATATCCTGGAACATCGAAACCGCCGAAAGTATCATAGCGCCTTTAATAGGATGCTGTTTGATTTCCTCATATTCCAATGCATTGAGGCTCTCGTTTTTGAGAAGTATATCGTCCGCAGTGCCTATTTTGCCTATATCGTGGAATATGCCCGCAATACGTAGATGTTCCAGCTCTTTGGGCTCAAGGCCGAACTTTTCGCCTATCTTCGTCGCGTAATACGCAACTCTGTCCGAATGGCCTCGGGTATATTCGTCCTTGGCATCGACCGCAAGCCTTAAAACCTCTATCGTGTCCATATACCTTATTTTAAGCTGAGCGTAAGTGCTGTTAAGCTCTTCGTTCTTAGTGTTAACGAGTGAATGCAAAAACGCGTTGTTTATCGAAGACGCCGCTTGGCTTGCATATATCTGCAGCAGTTTTATGCCTTCATCGGCGTTAAAGCTGCTGACGTAAATAGCCCCGATTGCCGCGTTCGATTCGTCGCCCAGCGGAACTATGACGCCGTCGGGGACGTTTACAACTTTCATGCTGGTACGCGCCCGCCCGATAGCCTCCATCAGCTCGTGGTCGAGCAGTTCAGGAAACTCTTCGATATTTACGTTGTATTTGCCTATTCCTTTGTATATACTCTTCTTTTCGCTTTCACCCTTTGACTGCTCAATACTCGGTATATCGTCTACAAGTATGAACGCGTCCTCGCTGTTTGCCATCGGCAATAGCTGTACCAGTATCTCCTCGAGTATATTTCCTATAGGCTGAAGCTGGTATATCTTAGGCACCGAGCCGAGTATGCTTTGCAGCCCGTCGCGGAACTTCTGTATAGTGCGCATCTGCGATATGGATTTTATACCCGATTCTATGAGCAGCTGCAGTTGGTCAAGCCGGTCGCTCTTTTCGCAGTACGCCTGTATGTCGAGCGATTTTATAGTGCTTATGGGCGGCGCGAGATCCTTGTGCCCCGTAAGCAGCAGTATATAAAGCTCAGAATTCGTTTTGCGTATCTGCTCTACTACTTCTTCCCCGTGTATCGGCTGCATGAAATAATCGAGCACGAGCAGATCATAATGATTCTTCCTTATCTCTTCGAGCCCGTCGAGCGGATTGGAGAACCCTCTGCACCAGTAGCCGTTTCTTGTGAGCATGGCCTGTATGCTGTCGAGTATCCCCTCTTCGTCGTCTATTACCATTATTCTATATTCTTCCGACACTTCAATTTGGCGATTTTTACGCATACTGTCCGACCTCCGTTAGCTGTTCTTCATGAATGGGAAGCTGTATATAGAATTTCGTCCCTTTCCCTGCAGTCGACTCGAACCACATGTTGCCTCTGAACATACCCTTTACTGTGCTGTAGGACATGTAGAGCCCGAGCCCTGTGCCATGCTTTCCTTTTGTCGTTACCATCTCTTTAAACAGCCTGTCCCTTACCTTTTCGTCAATGCCCGACGCAAAGTCGCAAATCGTAAACAGCAGCTTGTCTTCATTCTGGGTGATCTTCAGTATTATTTCCCCGCCTTTGCTGCCGTAAGCCTGTATAGCATTGACTATAATGTTGTCCAATATCTGGACCATGCTGTTTATATCTCCATCTATTCTAACGCCGGAGTTTACAAGAATGTTCTGTTTATATACACATTTATTCTTTATCAGCTCGTGCTGCATCAGTATCTTGACCCTTTTAAGCAGTTCGTCTACGGTAAACCATGTTTTGCCCGGGTTGTTGAACTTCGAGGCCTGGTCTTTAACTGTGGAAATTATATCGGACATATATCCCATATGCATTTTCATCTTGCCCAGCCATTGCTGCATCTCGGTTGCGATCTCTTTATGATCGTCAACCGTTACCTCGGGGTCGTCTATCGACGCCGCATATTCCTTCGCAAGCCATTGGAGCTGGTCTATGCCGCCCGCAACCGACATTATCGGAGTCTTTAAGTTGTGCGCAATACCGCCTATAAGCTGTCCCAACGAAGCGAGGCGTTCCCTTTCCAGCAGTATGGCGGTATTCTCCTGTATCTTCTCCATGTCCCTGACATGCTGCGATATGTTCTTAAACAGCAGTATAACGCCTATAGACGTTCCGCGCTGTATTATGGGCGTAAATTCCACCGTGTAGTACTGCTTTTGGCCGTCAACTTCGTTTTCAATGTCCTTTTCCAGCGTTACGTTCTTACTGGCGGCTTCCATTATCATATCGCGGAACTGCTGCGCCTCAATGTTGAAACTGTTTGAATCCTTGAGTATTCTATAAAAATTTTCTCCTTTCCGCAAGGCAGAAAAATAATGAAAATTATCTATAAACGGCTTGTTGTAGTCTATAATGTTAAGCTCGGTGTCCACAACGATAAAACTGTCGGATATGCGGTTAATAACTGTCTGAAGAGCTATGGGCGTAACTTTAAGAAGATTGAAGCGGAACATGCCCAGGAGGTACATAGAAAGCGTTGCCGCAAAAGCAATAGGCGTCGAGTAAACATTAAAACCAAACAGCTTAAACGTATAGCAGACGTTAGCAAACGTCGGTATTATGCTTCCAATGAATATCAGCAATGCCTGCGCCGACCATATTCCCGAATTTCTTATCGCAAAATAAGACAGGTAAACAAATCCAACTATAAGGCAAACATACGAGTACGCTGAATGTATGTAGAAATATGTACCGGGCAGGTTTTCCAGCCCTTCTTTCCAACCGTATTGTGTATAAAACAGCCCTTCGAATCCTGTCCATATCATTATCATAGTAATAACGGGTATTATGAATAACAGAAACTGGCTTTTAGAAAAAGCTTTATCAGGCCGGGCGTATGCCCTGCCCAGAAAAATAAGGCTTACGGGAACAAAAGCCGACCCGAAATAGCTCATGTTTTCCCAAAAAATGAATTGATTTTCATCCCCCTTGAAAATATCTTGCATCATAACAGCAGCTGACCAGATAAGAATTTCGATGATCACCATCAAAAAGCTATAGTGCAGCGCTCGCTTATTCTTTCTCGTGCCGATGTAAATAATCATTAGAATAAGGATTATGCATACCGCAAATGTTATATAAAAGACAGGTTCCATATGCTAAATCTCCTTAGACTGCCTGCTGTTTATCGAGTTGACAAACCGCGCCATGTAATCGGCGTTAATTTCAGGCCAGGTAAATCCTATGCGCCCGAGCAATTCTTTTGTGGCTTTGCATGTAACTGTGATATTAGCCGTTTCCTTAGAGTTCAAGTCGTCAACAAGCCCTGTCAGCGTAGAGATCTCCCCTTTTCTGCTTAACAGCGTCATCCTGCGCATGAATTCGCCGTCTGATAAAACTTCAATGGCATAGCCGCACTGTTCAAGCAATGCCACAATGTCTCCCAGCGTCATCCTGTTGTCGTTATATACATGGAAAACCGGGTGCTTTGACTCCGTTTTGGCAAGCTTTATTATCGCTTCCGCACAGGCTTCAACCGGCGTCATCTCTATTCTCGCCCCGAGCATACCGATTGGCACGCATCCTGCCTCGCACAGCGCCCGTATCCGGTTAGCGAACGCATTCTTTTCCGGCTTCATCTGGAACTGTCCGCTGACAGTGCCTGTAAGCAGCCCTACCCTGAATATACGCGCATTTAGCCCCTTGTCCAGCGCCTCCAGCACAGCCTCTTCAGCCTGGAATTTGCTCTTTACATATACGTTGTCCGCGTAGTTTTGCCCCACATAAAGGCAGCTTTCATCAAACTCCCCTTTTTGGGCAGGAGAGTCTGTATAATATGTACCCGAAACGCTGTATGTTGAAACATGCAGCATAGCCGCGTCAGCTGACTGCGCAAGCTCTATTGCGTGCTTTGTACCCTCAACGTTTGTTTTGTAAAAATCCTCGTACCGGCCGACATGGTCTGTAATGGCCGCGCAGTGCAGCACAGTATCGACGTCCAGCTTGCCGGGGTATTTTATACCCAGGTGTGGTTCTGATATATCGCCTCTAAGCACGGTTATGCGCTTCATCATTCGCGAACAGTCTTCCATACCGAAATAAAACGCAAGCACTTCCTTTAGATATCTTTCACATGCTTTTTTATCTTTTTCTCTCACAAGGCAGTATATATGCGTCTCTTTCTCACTGCACAATTGTTCGAGTATATGCGCTCCAAGGTATCCCGTAACGCCGGTAAGCAGCACGTTTTTAAGCCGCGCTTTTTTGATATGGGCATATTCAGATATATAAACGTTTTCCGCTTTCTCTTTAAGCGTCTTTGGCGCGGGCTTTGCAGTCTGCTGGTTTAAGCGACCGCACAGGTCCCGCAGCGTTTCGCATTCATAAAAGTCCTTTGTCCTAACCGTCCACCCATATTGCAGTATGTACGCCTGCACTTTAATTACGCCCAGCGAGTCTCCTCCCAGCGCTAAAAAGTTGTCTTCCGGCCCAATGTTTCCTGTTTTAAGCACGCGGGCCCACGTCTTTGCCATTTTACGCTCAGTCTCGCTCATGCCGTCGGCACTGATACGCTTTTTCTCGGCGCTCTCTCTGTCCGGCTCCAAAAGTTCTTTACGGTTTACCTTTCCATTGGGAGTCGTAGGCAGCTCTTTCATGCCGATAAAGAATGACGGAACCATATATGCCGGCAGCCTGCTGGCAAGGTACTCTCTTATCGTTTCCGGTTCCACGTTCCGGCTCATCGCGTAGTACGCGCAGAGGTATCTATTTGCTCCTTCACCCCAGTCCTTTACCACGGCTTCTTTTACGCCCTTTATTGTGCGCATGGCAGCCTCAATCTCGCCGAGCTCTATCCTCATGCCTCTTATTTTGACCTGATAATCCACCCTGCCATGTATCTCCATCTCACCGTTAGGCATGAAGGCGCAGATATCTCCTGATTGGTACATGATTTGCCCAGGCCAGAACGGATCGGGCAGATATTTCTTTCTGTTCAGTTCTTCGCGGTTTATATACCCGGTTGCTACGCAGGCTCCGCTTATGTACGCCTCTCCCAGCACGCCTATTGGCACAGGCCTCAAGTACTTGTCAAGTATATACATCCTCGTATTTGTTATAGGCCTGCCGATAGTTATATGCGACGTATTTGAAAGGTCCTTGAACGTGCAGTATACCGTCGTTTCCGTAGGGCCATATCCGCTTATTATCTTTGCACTTGTATACTTTTTGAGCAGTTTCAGCAATGAGAGAGGGAACTCCTCTCCTCCTAGCACAATTTTCTTAATATGTTTTGCAGCCGCACTACGAAACGACGGGTCTCCCATCAGTATGCGCATCCTTGTGGGAGTTGTCTGTATAAATCCGGCGCCGGTCGATTCGATAAGCTTGGCAAGCAGATGCGGCTGGCGCAGTTCTTCTTCCGTACTTAACGCAACAGTACATCCGAACAACAGCGGCAGCAGCGCGTCGATTACAAATATATCAAACGAAACCGTTGTAACCGAAACGCTTACTTGATCCCTGTCATACTCAATAGTAGTTTTTGTGCCTTCATAGAGGTTTAAAAATGCGCGCCTCGGAAGTATAGCGCCTTTAGGTATCCCCGTAGACCCCGAAGTGTATATCACATAAGCGGCGTCTTCCATCCTGTCTACTGCGGCAAGATTCTCTTCCGGCAGCCCTTGGGGTATGTTTTTAATGCAAAGCATTTCTCCCCCGAACGTAAATACCCCGCCGTCCGTAATAAGCACCTTTGCTCCGCTGTCTTTGAGCATAAACGATACCCTCTCAGGCGGGTATTCCGGATCGAGCGGAAGATATGCTCCTCCCGCTTTAAGTATACCGAACAGTGCGGCAACCATATCCACGGAACGGTGAATCGACATCGCGACTATGGTATTACGCCCTACGCCCTTTTCCCTGAGCCAGTATGCAATTTGATTTGCGCGCCTGTTCAGCCCGTCAAACGATATGTGCTCTTTCCCGACAATGATCGCAGTCTTTGAGCCCTGTGAAACCGCCAGTTTCTCTAATATTGACTGTATCGTCTTATTCGCATCAAGGGGCGCGTCTGTTCTGTTAAAGCCCTGCGTGACCTGCCACAGTTCTTCCTGCGAAAGCACCGAAACATCGCAGAGCCTTATATTCGGCTCGTTTACGAGTATTTCAAACAGGCGAACGAGATGGCGGATTATGCGCTTTATCGTCGATTTGCGGAACAGCCGGGTGTTATATTCGAGCTGGCACGACAGCCCGCCGTCCTGCTCATAGAGTTCGAGCGTTAAGTCGAGCTTCGCTATACCCGGGTCAAACGGGTAATACCCGCATTCAAGCCCTTCAAGGCTTAAACTGAACACATCCTTGGAATACGCGATCATCGTGTCGAATAGCGGGTTCCGGCTCATGTCCCTCGGCAGAGCGAGGTCTGAGATTATCTTTTCAAGCGGGTACTCGGAATGCGTGAACGCGGCCACCGTGTTTTGGCATACCTCGTCAAAAAATTCTGCAAAGCTTAACTCCCCTCTCGGAAAGCTGCGCAGCGGTACGGTGTTGATAAACACGCCGGCAACGTCCTCTATCTCCTCGCGCTTTCTGCCCGACACCGGCGTTCCGACAATTATATCCTCCTGCCCGGTGTACTTTGAAAGAAGCACGTTGTATACCGCGAGCGCGGCCATAAACAGCGTAGCTCCCCTTTGCTTTGCAAACGAGCGCAGCCTGTCGGTAATTTCGGCGCTTATGTTAAAGGCGAGCCTTGCGCCTTCAAACCGCTGCACGGCCGGGCGTTGCCTGTCGGTGTGCAGATTCAACAGCGGCAATTCGCCCGAAAGCGCGCCCTGCCAATAATCGCGCTGCACAGTCACGCTTTTGGATTCCATAAAATCCTGCTGCCATACTGCATAATCCTTATATTCGAACTCATTGCGCTTTGGAGTTTTCCCCTCGTATATATCCGCAAGATCTTTTAGCAGTATATCCATAGTGCGCGCGTCGCTTATTATGTGATGCATATCTATGAACAGCACATGCTCATCACTGCCTGTTTCGATAACCGCCGCGCGCATCAGAGGCGCGCGCTCCAAATCAAACGGCTGCATGAGGCCTTTGAGCGTGCGGCCGAGTTCTTCTTTTGCGCATTTTATATCTGCAAGCTCAAACGGAACGCTGCTGTTTATTATCTGCCGCAGCTCCGAATCCTTCAATACAAAGCTGGTGCGCAGCGCGTCATGCCTATTTATAAGCGCTTTAAAGGCGTCGCCGAGCTTTGCTTTATTAAGCTTGCCGCGTATCGAAAACGCTACGGGTATGTTATAAGCCTTGGAGTCGGGCATTCCCTGCATAAGCACCCACATACGCTGCTGCGCCGAAGATACCGGATAATCCGCCGCGTTGGGTGCGGGCTTAAGCGGCAGGTACGACGTCTGTTCCGCGGCGTCTATCAGCGCAGCAAGGTCGGCGAGCCGCGGGCAGCGGTATACCTCTTCAAGCGATATATCCACGTAGAATTTCTGCTTCACCTTTACCATTACGCTCACTATGGTAAGCGAGTCTCCGCCTATGTCAAAGAAGCTGTCGTCGCGCCCTATCGGCCCGGTTTTGAGCACGTCGCTCCAAATATCCGCGAGTATCTGTTCCGTCGCGGTCTCCGGAGCGGTAAAATCTTCTTTCAGCGCCATTATGTCTACCCCTGGGTCGGGAAGGCTGTCCCTGTCAACCTTGCCGCTGGAGTTAAAAGGCAGCGAGTCTATCCTTACAAAATAGGAGGGTATCATATATGCGGGCAAATTGCGCATAAGCTCCGCCCTTACCTCGGACAGCTTGGGCGGGTTACCGCACAGATACGCGCATAAAAACTTGCGGCCCGAAGCGTCGGTACGGTCGGTCACAGCGCACGCGGTAACGCCCGGCACACGTATCAGCAGGTTTTCAATCTCACCGAGCTCTATGCGGTATCCGCGTATCTTTACCTGTTTATCCATCCTGCCCAGGAATTCAATCTCGCCAAGCGGATACCACCTCGCCAGGTCTCCCGTCCTATATAGCTTCTGGCCGGGTATAAACGGGCTGTCTACAAACTTTTCGGCAGTCAGCTCGGGCTTGTTTATATACCCGCGCGACAAGCCAAAACCTCCTATGTACAGTTCTCCGGGTACGCCTATAGGCACGGGGTTTCTGTGCTCGTCCAGTATGTAAGTCTTAACGTTGGGCATCGGTTTGCCTATGCTGGGCACCCTTGCCTTTGTAACATTCGTACATGTGGCGCAAACCGTTATTTCCGTCGGCCCGTAAAAGTTCGTTATGCGCGCCCTCGTGCACCCTTGCACTTTTTCGAGCAGCTTTTCGGTAAGCACGTCTCCGCCCAAGCCTATCTCACGGAAATCCTTAAGGCACTCCGCTCCTTGTTTGTCGGAAAGCAGCAACTCCATACGGCCCGGCGTCACAACCATCATATTGACGCCTTCGGCTTTTATCAGCCGCGCCATATTCTTTGGTATGTTTACCTCATTCTCCTGCGCTAGCACAAGCGTCGCTCCGTTCATGAACGCTAGCAGCACTTCCATTACGCTTATGTCAAAGGATATGGAGGCGGCGCAAAGCAGCTTCGCTCCCGGCGCGAATTCCCATATCTTATTCAAAGAATACACGAAGTGAACTATCGAGCGATGCTCTATCTGCACGCCTTTAGGTTGGCCTGTAGAGCCGGAAGTGTATATCACATAAGCAAGGCTGGAAGGTGTGCAGTCCGAAATCGGCCGCTCTTTGCACGGCTTAAGAGGCTCGTCGGTTTTTATAGCTAGCAGGTTAAAGCCATGGCACCTAGACTCAAGCTCAGGCGATACCAACACTACTTTGACACCGCTGTCCGTAAGCATATACGCTATGCGGTCGTGCGGAAGTTCGGCGTCCAGCGGCAAAAACGCGCCGCCCGCTTTAAGTATCGCGAGCAGTGAAACGCAGTAGTCCGCCGTACGGTTGACATACAGCCCTACAACGCTGTCCGCGGTAACGCCATGCTTTTTAAGATGTGCCGCAAGTGCGGTTGAGCGCTCCTCCAGTTCACCGTATGTCATGGGCTTGCCGCCGCATACTATCGCAACGGCTTCTTTGGGCGTGCATGCTAAGCGCTTGTACCACAGATCTACAAGCGTCTCGCCCTGAGGGAACGCAGTATCGGTATCGTTGAAGCGCTCAATTATCCTCTCGCGCTCCTCTCCGCTCATCAGTTCAAGCATAAAGAGCGGCTTATCCTTATGCTCTATGATATCCGACAGTATATTTATCATGTGGGAGTGGAAATATTCTATCTCCTTCTCCGAAAAGAACGGCGCCTGATGGTCATAATCCACTATAAACCTGCCGTTGTTTTCCCTGTCGTTGACGTGAATGGAGAGCGAGTTTGTCAGGTATCCGCTGAAATGCCAGCGGCCTTCGTAAGTGAACTGCTCGGTATTCTTCTGGAACTTGCCTATCTGGTAGGAAAGCGTCACGTCATAGAGCGACTCTAAGCCTTTATGCTGTTTCCTGAGCTCCTGCATTAACAAATCATACGGGTATTTCTGATGCTTCAGCACGGAAAACCACTGGTTGGATACGAGCTGCGCGAACTCAATGAACGGAAGCTCGTCCATTATCTCAATGCGTATAGGCACGGTGGATACGAACATGCCGAAAGCGCCCTTTGCGTGCAGCGACGTCCTATTCGCAACCGGCGCGCCTATTATGATATCCTTCTTGCCGGTTATGCGGTTAATATGTACGGCGAGCGCCGAAAGGAATAGAGAAAAGGGCGATATGCCAGCCTCGCTGCAGAACGAACGTATCTGCGACGACAGCTTTGTGGGTATAACAAATGCCTTGCGTTCCGCCTTTGTGCTGAAATAGTTTGTCTTTTTTTGTTTGATCACCGTGGGCTCGGGAAGCTCCTTAAACCTTTTAAGCCAGTACTGCTGGTCGTACTCGAATCTTTTTGATTTAAGGTATTCCTGCTCGTCACGGATATACTCAAGGTATGAGCGCAGCTTAAACTCAGGACATTCTTTTCCGCTGAGAAGGCTCTGATAGTTTTCCATCACCTGATTGCCGAAGTCTATAATAGCGAGCCCGTCCGAGATGATATGGTGGAACTTTACGTACAGCCATCCTTCGTTCTCGCTCAGCTTTATCATTGCGAAATAATAAAGATTGCTGTCTATAAGCGGCATAGGCGCCTGCGTCTGCATACTGTCCCATTTATAAAGGTTTTTTACGCCGCGATCCGTAAAGTCGAGACAATCTATTTTATAATATTCATAATCGGCAACATACTGGTAAGGCACGCCGTCCTCAACGCCTACCCTAAGGCGAGCCGACTCGTTATCACGTAAAAAAACGTTTACGGCGCGTTCCAACAGAGCGTAATCCAGCTTGCCTTTTATTTTAAGCGTGCCGGCATTGTTCCACATTCCCGTGCCCGGGTGCAGTTTTTCCGTAAACCATATTCTTTGCTGCGGATGAGTAAGAGCATAATGCTTTTGTTTTTCACTCATAAGTACGTTCCTAACCACCGATCCGATATTTCATGCCTAGTAAAATCCTTCGGCAATTGCTACCTTATATTACTCACATGTTCTTCGCTTTTTTATCAGCCCAAAGCTCTCCGGTTACGCGCTCCAAAGTAAATTCCGCTGTTTTCGAGCATACGGCAGCTTCATATCCCGGAATGCCGTCTATCAAAGCAAACTTGCAGCCTTCGGCATTGGTTACTATACCGTCTTTTGTCGGATAGACGGTTATGCTGTCAAGCGCGCTTATACCGGAGCCCGTAAACTTAAGATAAGCTTCCTTGAGCGTCCATATCTTGAAGAACAACTTGTCCCTGTCCTGTACGGAAGCGAGAGCCTCCCTCTCTTCCGCAGACATTATACGCCTGATTACACTGTCGGAGAAAGGCCTGACCATTTCTACGTCTACGCCCACCGGCTCGTTGTTTACCGCGCACATAGCGACGCGCCCCGAATGGCTTATATTGAAATGAATGCCCTTGATGTTTTTCAGATACGGCTTGCCGTTTTGCCCGGCGCCCCAGTCCTCTGGCCTTGGCTCTATTCCGTATGTGCGTTTCAGAGCATAACATAACAGGCGGTGAGCTGTAAGCGCCGCCTGCGCGTCTTTTTTATAGCGCATACGCAGTATTCTTGCGCGTTTTTCCGGGCTCATGGGCGGCCAGTTTTCGGCCGCCGCGTCGCCCGCAACCTCAGCAAAAAACACCCTCATCCATTACTTTCCAAATAGTTTATTATATCTTTAATCTTTGAAAACTTTCTTATATCCTTTTCGGGCACCTCTACATTAAAAGCGACCTCGAAAGCGCATACAAGCTCCACGAGATCGAGAGAATTTATATTAAGGTCCGTCAACAGCTCCGTATCGGGAGTTATATCCACGCCTTTGCAGTCGATATTTTCTTCTATTATCTCCTTTACTTTTTCAAACATCTGTTTTGCATTCCTCCGCAACTTTATAACGTATAATCTTCTTAGTCGAAGTTTTAGGAAATTCCCTGTCGCGCAACTCGAATTTGCGCACCTTTTTGTAGTATATAAGCTTCTTATTCGCTTTGTCTATCTCTTCCTGTACGGCTTTTTTAAGCGCGTCTTCATCCATGCCTTTGCTTGCCTCGAGGTCGGGATACACAAGCGCCATAAGCATATCTCCCGGCGCCTCTTTCACCATCGCCTCGGCTATCAAGGGGCTCTTGCAAAGCAGTTCCTCTATCTCTTCGGGCATTACGTTTTTCCCGTTTTGGAGCACTATTAGGTCCTTGCACCTGCCGGTTACATAAAGGAAGCCGTCGCTATCCAAATACCCAAGATCTCCCGTCTTGTACCAACCGTCGTCGAACGCCTCTGCGGTAGCTTCTTCATCGTCAAGGTATCCGGCCATTACGTTTTTGCCTTTTACAAGTATCTGCCCCTCTTCGCTTATGCGGACGCTGCAGCACGACAACACGGGCCCGACCGACTTATCCTTATAGCTTTCATTACGGTTGGCCGCTATTATAGGAGAACACTCCGTCGTACCATAGCCCTGAAGCACCTTTATGCCAAGGTCCCTAAAGCCCTTGACAAGCGCCGGGTCAAGATGCGCCCCGCCGCATATTATAAGCTTAAGCCTGCCTCCGAAGAACTCGTGTATCTCATGAAACAGCTTTTGTTTGACGTCTATTCCCAACGCGGAAAGCGCGTTGCCCAACGCAATCCCGATTTTGAGCTTTCTTTCCTTGCCCTGCTTTTTTGCGTTTTCCCATATCCTCTTATAAAAGGTGTCAAGGTACAGCGGCACAAGCACCATAATGGTGGGCTTAAAAGCGGCAAAGCAAGACTGAAGCTTCTTTACGCTTGGGCAGAATGCAATAGTGCATCCCCTCAATATAGGCGAGAATATCCCACCCACGTCTTCATACGAATGATGGATAGGAAGCACCGACAGCAGCGTATCCTCTTCCTTATAGAGTATATTTTCGCACGCGGCTACGATGTTTGACGCTATGCAGCGGTGCGTAAGCATAACGCCCTTGCTCGCTCCTGTAGTGCCAGACGTAAAAAGTATAGAACAAACCCGCTCCCGGTCGATCCGGGTATCCGAATAAAGATCCCGTCCGGCGCTTACCGCCTCTTTGCCAAGCCTTATAAGTTCGCCCAGCGTTTTCTTTCCCGCGCCTTTGTCCGTATAAGAAACCGTGAGTATTTCAGGCAATGACTCGGAAACAAATGCCGCTTCTTCTTTGTAAGTGTCTGAAAAAATAAAAGTGCCGGCGCCGGAGCGCTTTATAAAGTAAAGTATATCATCCTTGCCGAGTTCTTTATCCAGAGGAACTACGGTAATATTGCTGTTTACTATCGCAAAATAGCTGAGCACCCATTGATATGAGTTTTCGCCGATCAGCGCTACGCGGGTGCCGGAAAGCCCAAGCCCAATAAGAGCGTTACCGAGTGCACATATATCATCGCCGAACTGAGCGTAAGTGACTGACTCGATTCCTGAATTATCCGTCAAAGCCTTAAACGCTTCTTTTTTCCCGTAAAGACGGATACTTCTGTCCGTAAGCTCTTTCAGATCACGGATGTGTTCCGTTACATACAAGGGATATTTCCTCACAAACATGCCCCCCATCCGATATTCTGTTGTTCTTCAACAGTTTAGCATATATTTTCCTAGCTTTCAACAAAAACCACAAATTATGCTATACACATATACATATATATGTAGTTATTTTTATAATTGTTATCGATTTTTGTATAAAAATAAAATGGCATGCCTGGTGTTTTATGGATGTTTGTATTTTTCGCACTTGCGAAGGAAATATTCTATGTTTTTAAGCTCTTCATCCACGATTTGCTGTGTAAGCCCGCCCCTGCCCAAGCGGTCGCAAAAGCACAGCAGCGCAACTTCTCCGGCGTCCGTTTGCTTAACCATGCTTTTTAAGTCCGCAAAGGGAAGATGCTTTGTCACATACAGCAGCTGCATATGCCAGCGCACCAAAGCGCTTACGCTCTTTATTAAAGCTTCGTCCCCGGTACACGCCTTAAGAAAATCGCGGGCCAACGTTTCACCCGCGGCGTCGTGCTCGTAAGCGGTTATCCTGCCGTTTCTTATTTTCGTATTCGTTATCTTTCCCAAATCGTGCAGCAGCGCGGCCCACATAAGCGCGCGGAGGTCACGGCTTAATCCCCTTCTTTCGGCGGCGTTGTCTACAACGAGCATAGTATGGTTCCATACGTTCCCTTCGGGGTGATGCACAGGCGACTGGGGGATCTCTTTCAACCGCGCAAGCAGCGTAAACGGATAGCCGTCCGGGAACAGTTCGTTCTTAATAAGGGCATTAAAATAAACCGAGGGCTTTTCATCCTCAATAAGATGTTTTTCAAATTCCGAGAAAACTTTTGAAGCATCCATGTCACAAATATTATCGTTTGTGCGAGCGCTCTTTATTCGCAGCGGCTTTCCAGTTAAAAAAAGGAGCCCGCAGGCTCCGTGATTGTGCTTACTGTTTTATGTCTTTGCTTTCGCCCGCATTGTTTTCCCTCTCCCTCGCCGCGACTTTTACTATGTTCACTATTATGGCCGATATGGGTACCAGCAGGAATACGAGCCACGCTATTCGCCAGGCGTCGAACAGAGTTCCGAGCAGTATGAACGCAACGGTCGCAAGCAACGCCGTAAGCCCCGCTACGGAGCCGCCCAAGTCCTTCTTCCTTAAGATGTCGAGTATTATCGCGGCAATGGGTATCGCGAGGAATACGAGCCAGCCAGGGTGCCATGTGTCGAATACAAAGCCGAGAACGAAAAACGCGGCTGCCGCAAGTATTGCGATAAACCCGATAATTGCCCCGGAAAAATCCTTATTCTTATCTTTGATATCCATCACTATTGCGGTCAATGGCACCGCAAGGAATATAAGCCACGCGTAACGCCAGCTGCCGGGTATCAAAAAACCGAGCAGAAAGAAGCAGACGGCGGCGAGTATGGCTACAAGCCCGGTCACCAGCCCAGGCAACTCATTTTTCTTGGACATACAAAAAAACTCCTCACTTAATATATTGATAAATGCTGTTATTTGTTTATATCATATTACCATCTTTATGTAGCGTCGTCAAAATATATCAAGCTCTACGGGACAGTGGTCCGAACCGTATATGTTGCTTAAAATCTTAACGTCCCTAAGCTCGCCTTTAAGGCGCTCGGATATGCATCCGTAATCAAGGCGCCATCCGACGTTCCTTGCCCGCGCGTTGGAGAAAAACGACCAGTACGTATACGCGTCCTTCGCGTCGGGGTAAAGCATTCTGAACGAGTCGAGGAACCCCGAGCCGAGCAGTTCGGAGAAGCTTTCCCTCTCCTCGTCGGTAAACCCTGCGTGCCTGCGGTTAGAGGAAGCGTTTTTTATATCTATAGGTTTATGCGCGACGTTGAAGTCGCCTACCGCAACGAGCGGCTTGCGTGCGTCGAGCGACTTAAGGTAATCTCTGAAGCGTTTATCCCATTCAAGTCTGTATTCAAGGCGCTTTAACTCTTCTCCCGAGTTGGGAACGTATACATTAACGAGGAAGAAATCTTTGTAATCGAGCGTAATAACCCGCCCCTCGGTATCTGCGTCGCCGCCGATGCCGTACGATACGCTGACCGGCTCCCGGCGCGAAAACACTGCCGTGCCGGAATAGCCTTTTTTCTCCGCGTCGTTCCAGAACTCCTTATACCCTTCGGTAATCGCGCCTTCCCCCTGCTGCATCTTTGTTTCCTGAATGCAGAACACATCCGCCTGCGAATCGCGGAAGAAGTCCATGAACCCCTTGCCCATACATGAACGCAGGCCGTTCACGTTCCACGTTATTATCTTCACGGCTCTCCTCCTTCAAAAAGCTTCAGATATTCGCCGTAGCCTTCCTTCTCGAGGTCTTCTTTGGGTATAAACTTAAGCGCCGCCGAATTGATGCAGTACCTTGTGCCCAGCGGCAGCGGCCCGTCTTCGAACACATGCCCTAGATGCGAGTCTGAGTTCTTCGCCTTTACCTCCGTTCTTACCATGCCAATGCTTCTGTCCTCTTTATAGCTGACAGCATCCTTGCCAATAGGTTTTTTAAAGCTTGGCCATCCGCACCCCGAATCGAATTTGTCCTCGGACGTAAACAGCGGTTCCCCCGTAACGACGTCCACATAGAGCCCTTCTCTTTTGTTGTTCCAATATTCGTTATTGAACGGTGGCTCGGTATAGCCCTCTTGCGTTACCTTGTACTGCATCGGCGTTAAGCTTTCAAGCTTTTCGTCTCCCCAATGTTCGCGCTTATAGGCCTCGCGCGTTGATGAGGACAGCTTATAGCGCTGCGGGTTTTTCGCGTAAAACCTGCACTGGTATTCCTCCGCTCTGTAAAACGGCGCCGCGGGAAGTATCTTCGTCTTAATTGGCTGCCCAACGAGACGCTCCATCTGCGCTTTGGATTCCTCCGCCTCTTTTTTCTGCTGCTCGTCGGCGTAGAATATGGCGGTCTGGTATTGCTTTCCCCTGTCCTCGAACTGCCCGAAAGCGTCCGTCGGGTCTATCTGCCGCCAGTAAACGTCCAAAAGCTGTTTATATGAGACGACTTCGGGGTCGTACGTTATTTCGACGGCTTCATAATGCCCCGTCGTGCCGCCGCAAACCTCTTCATATGTCGGGTTCTCCTTGTGCCCTCCCGTGTAGCCGGGGAAAACCTGCTTTACTCCCGGAAGCTCGAACGGATGCTCCATGCACCAGAAACACCCGCCTGCAAATATCGCTGTTTTTATATCGTCCACATCCTTTCCGAATACTGCTGCTTAGATTATTTCCCATGCCTTAAGCTATGATTCGCAGCAGGCGCGCATAAAAGAAAAACCGGAAAGACCGGCTGTTTGTCCGTATTGATTTTATTCGACAGTTTTTGGGGTTTTCCTCTAAAACAAGCTGTTATTTCGCCGGGTCGTAAGTACGGATAAGGTGGTTTAAGCTTTTGAAAGTATAACCCATGTTCTTCCATTCGGTAATCACGCGGTCGAGTATCTCGGCGTTGGTTTTTGACGTAGCGTGCAGCAGAGCTATCTCGCCCGGATGCGTACGGGATATTATCGTTTTAAACGCGGATGCGTGGTCGGGCTGGTTGTCCGTATACCAGTCCTTATAGGCAAAGCTCCAAAACACCGTCGTATAGCCAAGCTGCTGCGCGTATTTTAAGCATCTCTCGCTGAACTTGCCTTCGGGTGGCCGGAAATATTTAGGCATGACCTTTCCCGTCGCCTCAAAAAACGCCTCTTCGTTATCCGAAAGCTCTTTTTTGAACGCCTCAATGTCGGACATGGCTGCCATATCCTTATGGTTGGCGGAATGGTTGCAGACGAGATGCCCCTCCGCCGCCATCCGGCTTACGAGCTCGGGGCTGGATTTGATATAGTGTTTTACCACAAAAAACGCTGCGGGAACGTTGTGTGCTTTGAGCGTGTCGAGTATCTTTGGCGTATACCCGTTTTCATACCCGGCGTCGAACGTTAAGTATATTATCTTTTCTTCGGGGCTGCCCGCGGAATACGCGTTGTAATTGTATACGAATTCAAAGTCTTTTTCTGCGGCGGGCTGTATGCCGTCGGTACGCGGCTTATAGTACCAGCTGTATACCGCACCTTCGCTGTGGGCAGCCTGAAAGTAAAAGACATCAGCGGCATAACCTGTTATAGCGAGAAAGATTATGGCCGCGATATCAATATATGCAACGAGCAACAAAACGAGTTTTTTTATGCGCATAAGAACTCCCGCCGGATTAACATTAATCCTTTGTTTATCCTTATGCGCTCTTCTTTGGCTATATGAACGCGTATAATCCCGCCCGCGGTAAATACGCCAATACGAATTTAATTATCGTAACGGCTGCTGTAAAGCAAATACCGTTACTATAAAGGACAAAGGCTCCGCCCGGTTATCCAGTGTCTTTTCACGCCTTGCGCTTACCCGAATATCGTCACAAACCTTATCGAATATAGGTCGCACATCAGAAGGTCGTCGGTAAGCAAAGGCTGTATTACGATGTAACTCGCTCCCACTTCAAGCAGCGTGCCCACCCTATCTGTTACGGCTCCGGCGGTTCCCACAATGAATTCCACCCTGACGTTTTTCCCTATGAAATTTCTTAAGAACCCCGCCGTATAATATGGGCTCGCAACGGTTACCGGAGTCTGCGGCCCGTCAAGCGTCCTCGGCATAGCGCCTGCCAGCGGCGTTATTTGCTGCGTGGCGGTCGGTACCATTCCGGCAAGCGACGTCAGCGGCAGCGTAGGCACTTCGCTTGGCCTAGCAGGCGTTGTGTGTACAGACGGCATTGTCAAGTCCGTCTGCATCTGAGCCGGTGCCTGGCGCTGCGTCTGCATCGGCGGCTGATTTGGCTGTTGCATCCTCCGGTCATTCTGCATGTAAGTTCCTCTTTGCGCTCCGCTCATATCGGCAGGGATGTTTCCCTGGTTATTCTGGTTGTACGGGTAATTATATGAATTTGACATGTTATCCTCCCCTTGGTTTACCCCAAAAGCATTAGAGTCGTGTTTAAGTCTGCGCATATAGTGCCGTAGGCGTATAGAAGCAGTGCTGGTTTATCCTGTTGAACTGCACTCCCGTCCTGTTGTACGGGAAATATGGAGGGCAATCCGTCCGGAAGGGGTTCATGTACCACAACGTATCCGCGGCTCCGGGAAACACGTTGCCGGAAAGCGCCCAATCCGCTATATCGTAATGCTCCTGCAGCGCCGGAATATTGAAAATATTCTGCGGATTATCCTGGCCGCCGACCGTAGTCATATAACATGTAAATTGGTACGGCTGCTGCAATATCCTGCGCAGGTCTCCCTGCCCTATTCTCTGGTACTCTCCGTACCCTATGTGCACCCTGTTCATTATCGTCGTTCCCACGGCTTTCATTCCATGTTCGCCTTCGCCTTCGGCTTCGCACCGCAGCATTCTTGCAAACATTTCTCTTGTCGACATCTCCATTTTTTTCACCATAAATATTAATCTCTGACGCGGCGCGGGAGCGCCTATCAGCATTCAATACAGTATATTGATGCAAGCGGAATTTTGATAAAGATTTGTGAGATATATTTTTTGGGGTTTTATGAACGCAAGTAAAAAGCGTAAATATAATAAATTAGCATGTAAAAAATATAAGGGAAGTGAAGAAAATTGAACATATACGTAGTAAAACCGGGCGACTCGCTTTTCAGCATCGGTCAGCAATTCGGAGTCAGTCCGGACGAGATATTCACCGCCAACCAGCTTGGGGACATACCTTTCCTGGTCGTGGGCCAGGCTCTCGTTATCCCTTCAACTGAAGTTTCTTATACGGTACAGTCGGGGGATACGCTTTGGAGCATAGCGAGGAGGTTCGGCTCCACCGCCGAAGGAATAATATCGCTGAACAATATAACCGACCCGCAGCGTCTGATGCCGGGAACGGTACTGCGCATACCGCAGAGGGCAGATAATTACGGATTCATCGAAGTAAACGGATATATCGAGCCGTCCACCCCGGAAACAGATACGGCAAGGGTGAATGAAGTAGGGCAGTATCTTACCTATATAGCTCCGTTCAGCTATCAGGCCACGGCGACGGGCGCTCTTACGCCTATTAACGACAACGCGATACTCTCCGCGTCAAGGAATTTCAGGATAGCACCGCTTATGGCGGTTACCAATTTCGCCAACGGCAATTTCAGCACCGATCTCGTCGATACGATACTGCAGAGCGACGCTGTGCAGACGACGCTGATAAACAATATACTGAATACGCTGAGAACGAAAGGATACTATGGAGTCAACATAGATTTTGAAAGGATATCGCCTCAGAACAGGCAGCTATATAACAACTTCCTGCGCAAGCTTGTTGCGGCACTCAGGCCTGCGAATTTTTCCGTATCCACCGCTCTTGCCCCCAAATCGTCCGATGTGCTTACGGGCGCTTGGCACGGAGCGCATGATTACCGCGCTCATGGCGAGATAGTCGACTTTGTTATACTGATGACGTACGAGTGGGGATGGTCGGGCGGGCCGCCGTATGCCGTCGCTCCCGTCGATCTGGTGGAAGACGTCATAAGATACGCGGCTTCGGTGATACCGAGCAGAAAGATATTGATGGGCATGCCGCTGTATGGATACGACTGGACACTGCCGTTTTCGCCCGACAGATGGGCAAGGCGGGTAAGCCCGCAGCAGGCAATAAGGCTCGCCGCCGAACACGGAGCCGAGATACGCTTCGACGAACAAACACAGTCTCCTACGTTCAATTATTATGATTCCAATGGCGCGCAGCATGAAGTCTGGTTTGAAGACGCAAGAAGCGTACGCTCTAAGCTGCTACTTGTAAACAAGTACGATCTGCGCGGCGTAAGTTACTGGGTTCTCGGCGTATCGTTCCCGCAGAACTGGCTCGTGCTTGATAATATGTACAACATAGTAAAGGTAATACCTCAATAGGATTTACGTAAAATCGCGCTTTAGATCACGTTTCGCCCCGCATGGCCGCCCCGAAACAGCAATCCGGCTGACGGCCGGCGGAGCATTCCGTTTCATGCTCTTGTTTAAACGGCGATTCGCTTTTAATAATCAATCGAGTATGCGCCAGCCTGATTCTTGCGCTTTATCCTTTAATGCCTTATCGGGCTTGACCGCCACCGGGCAGCCTACTATGCTGAGCAAATGTATGTCGGAGGAGCTGTCGGCATAAGCAATGCTCTCGTCCCACTCCACCTTTTTGCCGTGAAATACGGCCTGCAGCCTCAGCACCTTATCAGCCGCGTATACTACTTCAAGCGGACGCCTGTAATCCACACGTCCGTCTTTATAAAATATACTTGTGCCTATTACTGTGTCGATATTCAAAACCGCGGCGACCTTGTTGAGCAGGTACTCAAAGCACCCCGAGAGCAGCACCGTATGAAAGCCCGCCAGTTTTGCAGCCGTTACTTCCTCCACGACGGAACTGTTAAGCCGCATCATTATAACGTCGGCGCAGCGGTTAAAGAACTCTTCGATTTCCGCCCTTTGCATTCCGGAGAATATGCGCAGGAATTTGCGCATTACGGCTCTTGTGCTTTTGTCGCTGTGCGCGCCCAGCTTATGCATCACGTAAAGCCTTGCGAGCGAAGCGTATACGAGGCCGAGCTTAAATTTTGAATACCCGAATTTTGCCCATTGCTTCAATAAAAACGGCAGCGTGTCCTCTAAGAACAGCGTTCCGTCAAAATCAAAAATCGCAAGCTTCATGTCACGTTTCCTACTAAGCTTGTTATCTCTTTAACAAGGCGTTCCCGCAGCTCTAAAAGCTCGTATATGTTGACGCCCAGCGTTTTCATTATTTCCTCTTCCGCATCGGTGGCGGAATCCGTTTCCTGCGGCAGGCCAAGCTGGCCTGTGGGCGTGCCGTACAGCGGGAACTTCATCGAGCACCTGTAAGCGTACCTGATTATGCCCTCGCACTTATAAAGCTTTATAAGGCTGCCCAAAAGCCCGTTTGTTTCGGTGCTTACCGTCATTTCCTCTACCCGCTGCGCAAAAGCCGCATCCTTTAAAGCGTAGCTCTCAACGTCCCCGAACGCCGACTCCGACGCGGCGTCTATCGCGCTGGCGGCTTCAGTCACTGCGCTGACGGTCTCCTCGTCCGTGTCCTCGTCAAGCAGGTCTTCACACTTCTCTATTTCAATCTCCAGAGCCTTGGCGTAGTAAAGCCTTAACAGCGCGGCCTGAACATCCTCCGGTATATCGTCGTCCATGCTCCTGTCAACTTCCATGCCTGCAAGTTCTGTTGCGAGCCGTTTATACTTATTTGCGTTATCAACTATTTTCTGTTCCATATAAATCACGCCCTTTTCTTATTATGCGGCGTACTTGCCGTTTGATGTTTTTAAAATTCAAAGCAGCGAAATAAAAGCCTCCCAAACATTCCGACCCAATATTTCCCTGGCTACCATACTATCATATTAATTACAAAAATTTCAACGAGAGTATTTTATTTTGTTGCAAAAATTAATGTTAGAAACGTTTATTTTGCGCCTGCATAAATTATATTGAACGTGGAAAAAGGGTTGTGATGTTTATTGAATATACTGGTTGGAATTGAAGATAAAGGGCTAATCTTGAGGCCGCTGATTGTGAACAGGATGCACGATGCGGTCTTTAACGGGTGCGTAGTCAGCACAAACGAGATCGACGATACGGAAAGCCGCATGGCCAGCGTTACCGTTTCCGACTGCGATCACGACGCTGAAAAAGAGAGCAACATGCTTTGCGCGATACTCGCGGATATAATAGTGGAAAACCTGCAGATACGCCACATGGTCAAGCTTTTGAAACAGGAGTATTGCTTTCTTTCCGAAAAGGAACAGTGCGATATATTGGTGCACGTACTGAAGAAACTGTGGTACGGTACTTCAGGCCAGAAAAATGAGATAGCGGCCTGCAAAAACGATATACGCCAGCGGCTGCACACGACTATAACGGAAAATGAAACGAATACGATAATACTCGAAGGCTTCATGCGCTTTAGAATGAAAGACTACCTCGAAGCGTGGGAGAAAGAGCTTGCTTCGTGCGTGGCAGACTACGTGCGCAGGAAGGAGTACGCGGAGTTTGTGGAAATACTGCGACTGTTCATAAAGATACGCATTCCCCGCGCGCGGAAGGTGCATATCTGCGTGGGCGGCGACGGAGACTATCTGCTGCTCGACGAGCGGCTCTGCCTGTTAAAATGCAGGTTTATAGGTACAAACGCGGATAAGGACGACGCGCTGCTTTCGGCGCTTGTCAATATCGCGCCGCAGAGCATAGTAGTCCACAACAAGGACAGGTTTTGGGATACGCGTATACTCGAGACAATAAAAGACGTCTTCGGCCAGCGCGTCGAGTTTTCCGAGGATATGATATAATTACTTTATCTTTATTGCCTTAAAATGACTTTTTACAAGTCTGTTTTTTTATGACCCCGTTTTAAAGGTTTGCCATATTAAAATTGTTGATTATTTGATAATTTCCTTATTTTATAGTAGAATTATCCGCTGTAAGGTTACACTATAAACGGAGAAGCATATGATAATAGACTTTCATGCGCACTGCTTTGCGGACAAGATAGCTTCGAGGGCTATTGGCGTGCTCGAAGAGAAAAGCGGCCTTAAAACGATACACGACGGAACGGTACAAGGTATAAAAAACTATATGCGTTCGTGCGGCGTAGATAAAAGCGTGATACTGCCCGTCGCGACAAACCCCTCTCAGGTGCCTATAATCAACGCGTGGGCAAAGGAAAGCGCAGACGACGAGCTTTATTTCTTCGGAGCCGTGCATCCCGACGACGCCGATTTTTACGGCACCGTCGAGAAACTCAAAAGCGAAGGCTTTATAGGCGTTAAGATGCACCCCGATTACCAGCTCTTTTACGCGGACGAGAAAAGGATGATGCCTCTTTATGAAGCGCTGCGCGACTCAGGGCTTATACTCGCACTGCACTGCGGCCTTGACAACGTATACCCCGTCCCCATCCACTGCACGCCGATTATGATACGCAAGATAATAGACAATGTTCCGGGCATTAAGATGATACTTGCCCATATGGGCGGCCACGCGCTTTGGCGCGACGCCGAACAGCTGCTCATCGGATTGCCCGTATATATAGACACATGCTATTCGCAGTACGCGCTGCCGCCTTCGGACATGGAGCGTATGATAAAAAAGCACGGTTCGGAGCGCGTGCTGTTCGGCACCGATTCGCCGTGGAAGAGGGCGGACGACGAGATACAAAGGATACGCGCGCTTAACCTTGCGCAAAGCGACATAGACAACATATTGTATAAGAACGCGCTTGCGCTTATCGGATAGCGGCGCTGTTGATAAACAAGCGGGCTTGGAGTAAAATATAGAAAAATACTCCATCACAATAAGCCCGCTGGATAAATCTAAACGGAGACGGCATATGGTCATTGATTTCCACGCCCACTGCTTCCCCGATTCGCTCGCGGGAAAGGCGATAGCGGGGCTTGAGAAGAACTGCGGCATCAAGGCAGTGCACGACGGTACGATAAGCGGACTGAAAAGCTATATGAAAGCGTGCGGAGTCGATAAAAGCGTGGTACTGCCCGTTGCAACAAAGCCCTCCCAGGTAAAAACTATAAACGAGTGGGCAAAAAACAACGGCGATGATTCTCTTATATTTTTCGGCGCTGTACATCCCGACGACGCCGATTTTTATGACGTCGTGCTAAAGCTTAAAGACGATGGTTTTCGCGGCGTCAAGCTGCATCCCGATTACCAGGGTTTCTTCGCGGACGAGAAAAGGATGATGCCGCTTTACGAAGCGCTGCGCGACGCGGGGCTTTTAATCGTATTTCACGCGGGCCTCGATATCGGCCTGCCTTCGCCCGTGCACTGCACTCCGCTGATGATTAAGAACATACTTAAGTCGATAAAAGGCATACGTATTGTTGCCGCCCACATGGGCTCCCACGCTCTTTGGCGTGACACCGAAGAACTGCTTTGCGGCCTGCCTTTGTATCTTGATACGTCGTATTCGCAGTATATGCTTGATAAGGAATGTATGCAACGCATGATAGGCAAGCATGGCGCAGAAAACGTGCTGTTCGGCACGGATTCGCCCTGGACAAGCGCGGACGTTGAGATCGAAAAAATTACTTCTCTTGGCCTTCCGCAAAGCGATATCGATAAATTGCTGTATTTGAACGCTTTATCTCTCATCTCTTAGGCTGACACGTTTCGCTGTTTGGTCATATTATATTAATGGAGACCAACAGAGTATATGCGGGGTGAAATATGATAGAGCGAGGAGATATATACTATGCGGATTTAAACCCCGTCACCGGATCGGAACAGGGCGGCATACGGCCCGTGCTGGTGATACAGAACGATACCGGCAACAGGTTCAGCCCTACGGTAATAGTAGCCGCGATAACGTCCAATCTGGGAAAAGCGCGTTTGCCTACGCATATCGTCATTGAAGAAGATGCGCTGTCTGAAAAAAGCGTTGTTCTATTGGAACAGATAAGAACAATCGACAAAACAAGACTGATAAAGAAATTGGGACGGCTTAGCGAAAAGGATATGCTTCGCATCGACGAGGCGATATCGGTAAGCATGGGGTTTGATAAAACCAAGTAATTTGGCAAAACTATGGGCGGAAGATATATTCTTCCGCCTCACAATTACACCTGAGGCGCCGCCCGGGATTCGGGCAGCCGTAAACAAAAAGGCGGCAAGGAGGCATATGAAACAAAAGGTAAAAGACTACGTTATAATGACTATAGGCGTAGGCATTGCGGTTGCGGGACTCAATCTTTTTCTTGTGCCCAACAAGATAGCCGCGGGAGGCATAAGCGGCATAGCCACCATATTTTATTACATATTCAAACTTCCCTTGGGCGTTTCGATAGCCGCGCTCAATGTGCCGCTATTTATATTCGGAGTTAAAATCGTCGGGAAAACGTTCGCGATAAGGACCGCCTATTCTTTGATACTCTACTCGGTGCTCGCGGAGGTAATACCGATACCCGATAACCACGATATATTCTTAGGCTGCGTTTACGGCGGCGTGCTTATGGGAGCAGGAATAGGGCTCGTTGTGCGGGTTGGCGGAAGCACGGGCGGCACTGATATGGCGGCAAGGATGCTCAGCGCCGCAACAAAGAACATAAGCATTGCCGCGTGCATGTTCGCGCTGGATTTTGTCGTTATAGCCGCGGCAGGCGCATTGTTCGAGCCTACGGCGGCTCTTTATGCGATAGCGTCTCTTTATGTGTCCGCAAAGCTGATAGATTTCTTAACGGTGGGCCTCAGCGAAGCGAAAGCTTTTTACATAATCTCCGATAAGAGCGACGAGATAGCGGCGGCAATAATGAAGCAGATGGACAGAGGCGTTACGTCTCTTAAAGCCAAAGGAGTTTACAGCGGCAAAGACAGGAACGTGCTGCTGTGCGTACTGCAATGGCGCACCGAAGGCCCGAGGCTCAAGCGCCTTGTCAAGAGCATAGACGAAAAAGCTTTCGTTATCGTCGCCGATGTAAAGGAAGTGCTCGGCGAAGGCTTTTAGCAGTTTCGTAAACTTTTTGTAGCATGTATTCTAAAAAACGCACAAAAAGATAAAAATTTTAATTATTATTTATTGTTCTATATGCGGGTTTGGTGGTATTATCAATTATAACCATTATAATATCAGGGAAGAGAGGAGTTCAATGAGATCAGGTCAAAAAGGCGCTTCATGGTTGTTTGATATCGTAATTGGCGTGCTAATTATCGCAGCGGGTATATACTTGCTCGTATCCCCTTCAAACGGGAACAACGTACTGAGTACTCTCGTGGGTATCGGTGTATTAATATACTGTATATACAACATATTCAAAGCGATACAGTCCAAGAATGACAACCGGCTTTTTATACCGTATCTCGCACAAGGCCTGCTTGACATCGTACTGCTGCTTCTTTTGATAACCATACCGAACACGCCCCAGCTCGTAGGCATAATAATCGCCTGCTGGCTTATAGTTTTCGGATTCTTTGAGATAATACATGCCAGGAGGAGCGAAGAGAGCAGACGCCGTTTAAGAAACGGAACGCTGCTCATACTTGCAGGCATAGGGGTTCTCGTGATACCGCTGCTGCTCCAGCTGCACTCGGTGATATTCATCGGAATAGTAGCTCTTATAATAGGCGTGGTTAAAACGGTGCAGGGGCTGCATTACAAGGTAAAAACAGACGAGCGTACGTCGGGCGGAAGGTCCAATCTGTATTAAGGCTGATTGACATAACCAAAACGGCGTCATATAATTCATAATAATATTTGTGCTGGGACAAGTAACCGGGCATAACACGCGTTTTTAAGAGACGGACACACCATAGGGCTGCAAGTGTGCCGGGCGCGATGCAACGGCGAAACCACCCTTGCGCTTTACGGGTTAAGCCTCCTTACCGGCTTACAGAGTTGCCGTCATTTTGACGGAACATGGGTGGAACCGCGGTGGAGAATCGTCCCATGTGCTTTTAGCACATGGGTTTTTTATTTAAGCTTAGTTTGGGTTAAAGGAGAGAACAAATGAAAATAACGTTGGCTGACGGGGCGGTCAGAGAATTTCCGGGCGGCATGAGCGCTATCGATATAGCGGGCGAAATATCAAGCAAGCTCACAAAAAAGGCTCTCGCCGCGAAAATAAACGATAAGGTGCGCGACCTTGATACCGTGATTGACGGCGATGTTAAGCTCGAGATTTTAACATTCAACGACGAGGAGGGCAAGAAAGCGCTTTGGCATACCGCTTCGCATGTAATGGCGCAGGCGGTAAAGCGGCTTTATCCTGACGCAAAGCTCGCAATAGGCCCTGCGATAGATACCGGGTTTTATTACGACTTCGACGTAGAGACGCCTTTTACTCCCGAAGACCTCGAGCGTATTGAAAAAGAGATGCGCAAAATAGTCGAGGAAAACTTAAAAGTCGAAAGGTTTGAGCTTGAGCGCGGCAAGGCGCTGGAGTTTATGAAAGACGAGCCCTATAAGCAGGAATTGATACGCGACCTGCCCGAGGGCGAGACCATAAGCTTCTACAAACAGGGAGAGTTTACAGATCTCTGCGCGGGGCCGCATGTCCCCTCCACGGGTAAGGTTAAGTCATTCAAGCTCTTGAATCTCGCGGGCGCATACTGGCGCGGCAACGAGAAAAACAAGATGCTTACAAGAATATACGGAACCGCTTTTGAAAAGCAGGCGGAGCTTGAGGAATACCTCTTCAGGATCGAGGAAGCCAAAAAGCGCGACCACCGCAAGCTGGGGCGCGAACTCGATTTATTCAGCCTGCACGAAGAAGGCCCGGGATTTCCCTTTTATCATCCCAAGGGCATGGTGCTGATGAACTGCCTTATAGATTTCTGGCGCGAAGAGCATATAAAAAGGGGCTATCAGGAGATAAAAACGCCCATAATACTCGACCGCGAGCTTTGGCTTCGTTCCGGCCACTGGGATCATTATAAAGAGAACATGTATTTTACGAAGATAGACGAGCGCGATTTTGCGGTAAAGCCTATGAACTGCCCTGGCGGAATGCTGATGTTCAAAAGAAAGATATACAGCTACCGTGATCTCCCCGTTAAGCTCGCGGAACTCGGGCTGGTGCACAGGCACGAAATTTCCGGCGCGCTGCACGGGCTAATGCGGGTGCGCTGCTTTACTCAGGACGACGCGCACATATTTATGACCCGCGAGCAGATAAAGCAGGAAGTATTGAATGTAATGGAGCTTACCGACTACTTCTATAAGGTGTTCGGATACAAGTATTATCTGGAGCTTTCCACAAGGCCGGAGAACAGCATGGGCTCCGACGAGGATTGGGAATTGGCCACCAACGCGTTAAAGGAAGTATTGACCGAGCAGGGCTTTGCCTTTAAGATAAACGAAGGCGATGGAGCGTTTTACGGGCCAAAGATAGACTTCCATCTCGAAGATTCCATAGGGCGCACATGGCAGTGCGGCACTATACAGCTCGATTTCCAGATGCCCGAACGCTTTGATTTGAGCTATGTAGGCGAAGACGGTGAAAAGCACCGCCCCGTGATGATACACCGCGTCGTTTTCGGAAGCATAGACCGCTTCATAGGCATACTGACGGAGCACTGCGCAGGCGCTTTCCCGCTTTGGTGCGCGCCCGTACAGGTAATCGTAATGTCGTTAACCGGCAGGACCGAAGAGCAAGCAAAAAGCATAAGCGAACAGCTTACCGGGCTTGGTTTCCGCTGCGAGTGTGATATACGCAATGAGAAGATAGGGTTTAAAATCAGGGAAGCGCAAAACCAGAAGATTCCCTATATGCTGGTCATCGGCGACAAGGAAGTAGAAGAAAACGTCGTAGCCGTTCGCAAGAGGAAGCAGGGAGATATCGGCAAAATGGAGCTTTCGGCTTTTATTGAAATGATGAATAAGCAAATCAAAGAAAAGTCCAACGAATAGCAAGCAGTCTATTTGCAGTAAGGGCGCGGTATCGCGCCCTGTTTTTATTTATAAGGAATACAATTGTACTTATTGGTAAATCATGATACATAGAAAACCCATCAAGCCTCATGGCTTGCCTGGGACCCCGTAATAAAGGAGGACAAAAGAATGGATAATAAGAAAACCACTGTACTGCTTTACGTTACACTTACGCTTGTTGCGATTACGCTTGGGTGTGTGTTTATCTCGGGCAGCGCAAAAGCCGTCGCCGCTACTACAGCCGGAACAGCCGACGACCCCGCCGAAGACTCGATTACCGTTTTCGGGCAGGGCGTCGTATATATCAAGCCGGATGTAGCCTATATAACACTTGGCTACGAGAACCTGGACAAGGACCCTAAAAAAGCCCAGGATGACAACAGCGCGCAGATGGACAAGATAATAAAGGCTGTAAAAGATGCAGGCATAGAAGACGCTGATATACAGACTTCCCGGTACAACGTCAATCAAGACTACGACTATGTCAACGATAAAAAAGAAATATTAGGCTACAGGGTAACAAACACGATACTCGTAACTGTCAAAGACGTCGCCAAAGCGGGAGACGTCATAAAGGCGGCGTACGACGCGGGCTCAAATCTTTTCGACGGTATAACGTTCGACATAATAAAGAGGCAGGAATCGTATCTTAAGGCTTTGGACATAGCGATGGAAAGAGCCAAAGAAAAGGCGGAAAAGCTCGCCCGGGGCTCGGGGCGCAGCATCACGGGTGTAATAAACATAGTCGAATCCTCTCCGGCTTATTCCCCGTATTACACGTTATCGAACTTCGCGTATGCGCAGCCGGCGGCCGCGGCCGATAACGCGGGAGGCGCCATATCGTCCGGCGAACTGCAAATATCCGCGACAGTAAACGTGACTTACCGCTTAAACTGACAGGTAAGCAAATATCATCGGGCGCATACGCGCCCGTTTTTTTAGGCTGTCAAAGAAGCACTTTAGTGTCATTCAGAAGGAGCGAAGCGACTGAAGAATCCTTTTAGAGATACTTACTATAAGATTCCCCACTGCGTTCGGAATGACGAAAGGAGGTTAGGCGGCCACCCTTCAGTCGCTATGCGTCGCAACTTGTGTCATTCAGAACGAGTAGAGCGAGTGAAGAATCTTTTCAATATACTTAATTTAAGATTCCTCATTTACATTCGGAATGACAAAAGAGGGTTTTGCAACATACTAAAAAGGACACCTTCGCGTCCTTTATTGCTTTATTGTTAAAATGTATCCTGCGACTCGTTTGCCGCACGCTTGACCATCTTTAGGTCTTCCTTGTCTACAAACCCAAACACGTCGGACGTGCAGCCATAGAAATACAGCGTGGTATGGCCTGCCATGGTATTATCCGATATCGTGTCTGCCCCGCTCGGATTTCCGAACAGCGACGCCGCGTAATTGGTTTCGCCTATAGTTACCACTACAGAGCGCTTTTCCCAGTTCGTCGCGCCTCCGAAGCATTCGAGATATTTATTGTAGTCTTCGGTAGTGGGCGTCTCGACGGTCGCAAGGTTTGTACCGCCCGTACGCGTCATGTTGAACGTTATTTCAGGTTTGTTCACGTCCGTTACCTTTACCGTTGTACCCACAGGAAACGCGGCGTTTATAGTCGCCCAATCGCCCAATACTCCGAATGTCGTAGGATTATCGTTAGCCGGTCCGGATATTATGGATCCCGCGGCGGAAGGGCTAAGCGGCTTTCTTACGACGCCTTCCATAGCGAACAGCTTTGTATATGTCTGCTCGCCCACCCGTCCGTCCGGGTCGGCTCCGTTACTCGTTTGAAAGTCCTTAACCGCTTGCTGGGTCTTGCCGAAGAATTTTCCGGTAGCCCTGTAGTTGAAATACCCAAGGTCTCTTAAACGCAACTGTACCCTTATCACATTAGGCCCTTCGTCGTTGAGCTTCAGCATTTGGAACCCCGTCGGCGCATTAGGGTCTGCGCTGTCCGTCGGTTGCGTGCTCTCCTCGGGAGACGTGCTTGGCGAAGGCGAGGCGTTATCCGCTGGCGACGGGTTGGGTGAAGCGCCCAAGGCCGTAGGTATCATCGCCGTAAAAACAAGCGCAAGCACGAACATTATAGCAAGAATACGTTTTATCATCGCCGTTTTCATATAAGACCTCTTGTGCTTTTTTTCTATACTACCACAACCGGCTGAAAAAGTATAGGTATTTACTATTTGTTTACATTTCCTCAGACACAAACGTATTCTCCTCAAACGTAACCGCCATGCCGTCTTTAAGCTGCACTATCCTGTCCGCAACGTTGCTTATAAACTCGCGGTCGTGGGATACGAACAGCACCGCCCCCGGGTATGCCCTAAGCACGGCTTCGAGCGCCGAGCGCGATTCTATATCGAGATAATTCGTAGGCTCGTCGAGGATAAGCAGGTTAAAATCGCTGAGCATTATCTTTGCCAGCGACAGCTTCAGCCTCTCTCCTCCGCTTATCACGCCCGCTTTGTTGCCTATTTCGTCCCTGTTGAATAAAAGCCTTGAGAGTATCGTCCTTGTGAACTGCTGTCCGTATATCGAGCATTCCAGAGCGTTTTCCAGCACGCTTTTTTCCATATCAATATCGCTCATGTCCTGCCGGAAATAGCCTATCTTAAGAGCGCGGCACTTATTAATGCCTTCCCCGCCAGAATAGATCATGTTGAGCAGAGTCGTTTTGCCCGCTCCGTTGTCCCCTATAAGCGCCGTTTTTTTGTTGTTGCGCACTACAAAACTGCAATGGGAAAGCACTCTCTTTCCATCGAACGATTTTGACACGTCCTCTACGCTTACAAGCACCGGATTGTGCACCGCGCTTGGCATCACGTCGAAAACAATATCCTTCTGCTTCCACGGCTTCTCCACTTTCTCAAGCTGCTCAAGTCGCGTAAGCGCCGCTTTCGCACTGCGATCAAGCTTCTCCTTTGCTTTCTGCCCGCCCATCCTGTGCAGCCTTGCCTCCGAATTGCCCATACGCTTTGGCGGGCGCTTTATGCTCGAAGACTTTTGCATCTTTTCCGCCGCTACCCGCTTAAGCCGGTCGCGCTCCGCCGCGTACCGCTCATACCGCTCCTCATTGGTTGCTCTTTCAAGCTGCTTTTGCGCGACGTACTCCGAGTACCCGCAGCCATACAGCCTGCAAACACCGCGCTCTATCTCCAGCACCTTGTTGCATACTTTTTTCAGCAGCGTCCTGTCATGCGACACAATAACAAGGCCGCCTTGGAATCCTTTTAAAAGCTCTTCAAGGCAGCGTATGCCCGTTATATCGAGGTTGGAAGTCGGCTCGTCCGCGAGCATTATGGCTGCGGGCTGC
>JAEZIZ010000087.1 GCA_023415915.1 Bacillota bacterium
CACCGCGGCAACCTGGCTGGCGACTCTGCCGAAAACTTTTCCTTCGGCGTCGACGACATACCATTTGCGCGGGACGGAGCCGGGTTTTGCCATATATGATTTCATAAGGCCTACTCCTCCTAATGGTATAAACGTATTATTTTGCTGCGAATTTATCGAACGGGGCTAGTGAACGATAAACAGGCAGAGTATATTTTATACATTCCCGCCGTGCGTGTCAAGAATTATTATTGCTTAAACCGCGGTATTTCATACCGATAGCTGGCATTTTGCGCTTTTCACTTATATGCGGCCGTGTTATTATATGGCTATATGCGAAAAGGAGCAAGCGGTTTTCTAAAACATGGACGACTTTTTTGAGCAAAACGTGAAAAAACAGGCGCCCTTGGCCGACAGGATGCGCCCGAGAACTTTGGAAGAGTTTACCGGGCAGGAGCATATAGTGGGCAAGGGCAAGCTTCTGCGCCGCGCAATAGAGACGGACAGCTTAACTTCGTCCATTTTTTTCGGGCCGCCCGGTTCGGGCAAGACCGCGCTCGCCTATGTCATTGCAAACACTACGGGAGCGGCTTTTGAAAAGCTCAACGCGGTGACGAGCGGCGTTAAGGACGTGCGCGTAATAATCGACGAAGCGGACAAGAGGTTAAAGCTATACGGCAAGCCGACGTATCTGCTGCTCGACGAATGCCACCGTTGGAGCAAGGCGCAGTCGGACAGCATATTGCCCGCGCTGGAGAAAGGCACGATACGCTTTATAGGTTCGACGACGGAAAACCCGATGGTAAGCATGACGAGCGCCATAGTGAGCCGCTGCCGGATTTTTCAGCTGTTTGCTCTCTCCATGGAGGACGTAAAAGGCATAATAAAAAAAGCGATTGCCGATAAGGAGCGCGGCCTTGGTATGCTAAGCATTGACGTGTACGAAGACGCGCTTAACCACATAGCTAACGTCGCAAACGGCGACGCGCGTACGGCTCTTAACGCGATAGAGCTCGCAGTGCTCACCACCCCGCCCGGCGAGGAAGGCGTAATACATATCGACCTTGGAACGGCCGAGGAATCAATACAGCGCCGTGCCGTGCGCTGCGACGACGAGGAATTCTACAACATGCTGAGCGCGTTTTGCAAATCGCTGCGCGGCTCGGATTCAAACGCCGCGCTGTTCTGGTTCGCGCGCCTTATTTACGCGGGCGTAGACCCGAGAATAATAGTGCGGCGCATAATAGCGCACGCGAGCGAAGATATAGGCCTTGCGAACCCTTCCGCGATGACCCAAGCCGTGGCGGCGGCGCAGGCGCTTGAGTTTATAGGCATGCCCGAGGCAAAGCTGCCCATAGCGCAGGCGATAATATTCTTATGCGAATCTCCCAAGTCAAATTCCGTAGTTACTGCGATAGACGGCGCATACGCCGACGCCGAGAACGCCTATCAGGTGCCAGTGCCGGTGCATCTGCGCGACACTAGCTACAAGGGCGCTAAAAGCCTTGGCAACGGCAAAGGCTATAAATATCCGCACGACTTTGATCGCCACTATACTCCGCAGCAGTACCTCCCCGACAATTTAAAAGACAGGGTATACTACAAACCTTCCGACGAAGGCTATGAAAAGAAGATAAAAGAGACAAGAAGATACATGCGCAAAGAAGAACAGAAATAAATTTGCGTACTTTAAACTAGGTTGATATAATACGGTTTAAGGTTTTTCATTGCGGGTGCATGCCAAGCGCAGCGCTACGCAATATATAAGAAAAACCGGATATTACAAAGACGGATATCTGCTCAATGCAGAATCTGAACGGAGGTAAAAATGAATAGAAACAAGTTACTCTTCTGGGTACAGATGTCGCTGTTTACGGCGATCGAGCTGCTGTTTTGTTTTACGGTGCTGGGCTCGATACCCTTAGGCCCCGGCATAGTCGCTACGCTTGCCCACATACCCGCGATAATAGCGGCTCTGACGCTGGGCAAAAAAGCGGGCGCGTTCATAGGAACGGTAATGGCGGCAAGCTCGCTCATCATATGGACATTCATGCCGCCCAACGCAGCCGTCGCGTTCGCGTTCAGCCCGTTCGTGCCCAACGGTAATATATGGAGCCTTATAATATGCCTCGTGCCGCGCATTATCTTCCCGGTTTTTGTAGCGTGGATTTATGAAGCAATGAGGAAGCGCAGCGGCCTTGTGGTATCGGCGACAGTCGCCGCCGCGTCGGGTACGTTCCTGCATTCGCTTCTCGTGCTTTCGGGTATATATGCCGCGTTCAGCGGCCACGACGTAGTCGGGGGCAGCTATACGGATTTCCTCGTAGCATGGGGCGGACTTAACGCAGTAATAGAGATAGTAACCGCGGCTGTAATCGCAGGCGCCGCCATAGTGCCTCTTTCAAAGGTTAACAGAGCGCGGCATACATAAAGTCTAAAAAATAATCCGTGGGCAAGGCGGACACGCGCCGTCGCAGCCCACACCTTACGGCTTTGCGAAGCTTCGAGCATAGCGAGGAACGAGGCGAAGCGAACAAAGCCGGAAAACTGACATAAACCGAAGGTTTACGCCAAACACGGAGTGTATTGAATGGTTTTCGTACTTGATGTAGGCAACAGCAATATAAAATGCGGGCTGTTCCGCGATAGCAAGCTTATTAATTCCTGGCGCATAGCTACGGACCTTGTTCGCACGGCCGACGAGTACGGCATACAGGTAATGTCGTTTTTAAAACACGGCCATCACAGTCCGGACGATATAGAGGGTATAATAATCGCATCGGTCATACCTTCTATCAATTACACGCTGCAGCATATGTGCTCTATATATTTCAAAAAAACGGCTATGTTCATAGGTCCCGGCATAAAGACGGGCATCAATATAAAGTACGACAATCCAAAAGAGCTGGGCGCTGACAGAATCGTCAGCGCCATAGCCGCATACACGCTGTACGGAGGCCCGTGCATAGTCGTCGATTTCGGCACGGCGACAACGTTCGGCGTAGTTTCGGAAAGCGGCGATTTTTTGGGCGGCGCTATCTGCCCGGGGCTTAAGATATCCGCCGAAGCGCTAACATTAAGCGCAGCCAAGCTGCCGCGCGTAGAGCTCGTGCGGCCCGAGTCGGCCATCGGGACAAGCACTATAACCGGCATGCAGTCAGGCATAATATACGGCTACGTAGGCCAGGTGGATTACATAATACGCAAGCTCAAAAAGGAAATAGGCGGCGCACCGAAAGTTATAGCCACCGGCGGGCTCGCGCGCCTGATAGCGCAGGAGACGTCGGAGATAAGTGAGGTAAACAGCCTGCTCACACTAATAGGGCTCGATATAGTTTATAAGAAAAACGCAAAGCCTAAAACGCGAGGGGATAACGACAAATGAAACAGGTTAACATTGCTTTAGTAGGATTGGGGACTATAGGATCCGGCGTATACAAAACCATTGAGATGCAGAAGGAAAACATTGAGCACAAGGAAGGACTGTCGCTGTGCCTTAAAAAGGTGCTCGCTCTTAATTATTCGATCGACATACCGGAGCAGCTCAAGGTAAAGGATTTTTATAAGGATATCGTCGAAGACAAGAATATCGACATCGTAATCGAGCTCATGGGCGGCATTGAGCCCGCCAGAACGTTCATAACCGCGGCGCTTCACGCCGGCAAGACCGTAGTCACGGCCAACAAAGACCTTATCGCACAGCATTGGCCCGAGCTCAACACGGCGGCGAAGAAAGGCGGCGCCGGTCTGTATTTCGAGGCGAGCGTAGGCGGCGGCATACCCGTAATCCGCGCGATATGGGAAGGCCTGCAGGCTAACGAGATAACGTCGCTGATGGGCATAGTCAACGGCACGACGAACTATATACTCTCCAAGATGGAGGAAACGGGCGCGGGCTTTGAAGACGTGCTGTCCGAAGCACAGCAGATGGGGCTTGCCGAGCCCAACCCGAAAAGCGACGTCGAGGGTTACGACGCTATGTACAAGCTGTCCATATTATCGTCCCTGGCGTTCCACGCGCGGGTGCCAATAGAGTACATATACCGCGAAGGCATAACGAACATAGCAAAAGAAGACATACAGTTCGGCAGCGAGCTCGGATATACCGTAAAGCTGCTCGCGATAGGCAAGAAGGTAGGCAAGACTATAGAAGCGAGAGTGCATCCCACTATGATACCCAAAACGCATCCTCTGGCTTCGGTAAGGGGCGCTTTTAACGCTATATACATCCACGGCAACGTAGTGGACGACATAATGCTGTACGGCAGGGGCGCGGGCTCCATGCCCACCGCGAGCGCCGTATTATCCGACGTTATATACGCGGCTTCGAGGCATGAGCACCGCTACACTACGTTTTATAACGAGCAGGACGTATCGTCCGAGCTGTCGTTCGAGAACAACTGGGAAAGCGAGTTCTTCATACGCATAATCGTCAAGGACATTCCGGGCGTGCTTGCCAAAATAGCCGGAGTATTCGCGAAATACAACGTCAGCATAACGTCCGTAATGCAGAAGGGTGAGCGGGCGGAGAACGTACCGCTCATATTCGTAACCCACACGGCAAAGGAGATATCGGTAAAACGCGCCGTTGAGGATATCGGATATATACCCGAGGTCGTGCGGGTGGCAAGCATGATACGCGTCGAAAGGTAGGTTAATGTATGTTTATTAAAAGCGATGAAATGAAGTCTGAAACAAGGCAGTACATGCGGGGCGGCGGCGGAAGCGTAGATATACTCAACATCGTTTCCAAAGAGCATCTCCCGTCAAAAGCGCGCCTGGTTGGCTTGATTACGCTCGAAAAAGGATGCGGCATCGGCAAACATGAGCATACGGGCGAATCGGAAATATACTACGTGCTGTCAGGGCAGGGAGTGCTGGATGATAACGGAACAATACGCGAAATAAAGCAGGGCGACTGCAACCTGTGCCGCAGCGGCGAATCGCACGCCATTTCCAACGAGCGCGACGAGCCGCTTAAGCTGATAGCGGCGATAATACTTGAATAGCTACAGATACAAATTAAGAATATCGTCAATGTTCTTCCTGATCTGCGCGAGGCGCTGCCTCGCCTCGTCCAGAGTCAGCGAATGATAATCGTTCTTGTATCCCGTGTGCCAGAGCATCAGATGAAGCTTGCCGACATCGTTTTTTATAGCCTCAATTTCGCGCTTCAGCTCTGAAAACGCCTCTTTATCCTTTTTTGTAACCCTTGGCTTTTTTTCGAGGTTTACGCTGCCCGCTATCTGCCGCGTGCGTTCCGATTCGTCCATAATCAGATCTCTATTACCTTTCCTGCGTACAGTTTCTTTACCCGGGCGAAAAGCTCAAGCCTTTCCTGCCCCCTCTCGCCGGTGCAGTGTCCCGTATAAACGTTCTTTATCCTGTTATTATTTATGTACTTCGATATTGCGTTGAGTTCCATATCCGGCACACTTTTGCGCATAATGCCGAAGCGCTCTTTGCCGTCCAGATGAAAGCCGCCTATTACGCCTTTAATGTCTCCGAACTTTTCTTTGGCCGTCATCAGTATATTCAGCACGCCCTTATGCGCGCAGCCAGTCAGCACGACTACGCCTTCCCTGCCCTTTACCGCTAAAAAAAGCTCATGGGCGAGATCGTCCCTTACGAGCTTTGAGTCCTTCATCTTATACATAAGCGACGTAAAGCCGGGGTAGCTTCGGTGTTTATCAATACTTGCGGCGAAAACGCCCTCCGCTATCTCGGCGTCCTGTTCCAGAAAAACTATCCTGTCGCTGTACCGTTCAAAAACCTTGGAATCGATGCCCGCTTTGCGGAACTTGAACGCACGCTTTATATAATAATCTTCCGCCGCCTCTTTTCTCATGTATACCTTGGCTTTGCTGTTCAGCTCAAGAAAATGCTTCAGGCCTCCCGTATGGTCGTTATGCGCATGCGATATTACGCATATGTCCACCTTGGAAAGGTCAATCCCCATCAGCGTCGCATTGTAGACAAAAAGATCGGAAGCGCCGGTATCGAACAGTATACGCTTGCCTCCCTGCTTAAAGTACAGGGACAGCCCGTGCTCGACCGCCAGCCCCGAATGCTCTTTCCTGCTGTCTTCAATCAGCGTAAAGATTTTCATTTTAATCTCCAGGATTATTATCCATAACCGGAATATTCAATTTGCAAAGTACCCGTTGCCGCAGAACAAGGCTTTTTATTGCCGCCGTCCTCGTTGACGGCTGCTGCTTTCAAAGTTTACCGAGTTAAATGATGCGGGGCTTATGCTGGTTTTATTGTACCATTCATTTATATCAACTTCAACCATGCGGGCAAATAAGACGTGCTTTGCCCCATGCTCTAATATAAACCTCTCTTTCTTATCTCACTCTATGCTTAATGGTCGCCGGCCATTCTTGACAAAACACGGCAGCGGTATATAATGTTTCTATCATGATGATAGATATACTATCATTATAAAATTCATTATTCCGGAGGTTGGTATGGATATCAAGCCAGCAGACAAATCCTTAAACTTCAACCGCATAAAGTTCTCCAATTCAATCACATTGTTGCCGGGAGCGCCGTGCAAATCCTCACGGTCCAATAATTATGAAAGGAAAATATACGTATGGATATTCAAGGCATTATTGACCGTATGACGGTCGAAGAAAAGGCGTCCCTCTGTTCGGGCAGTTCCACATGGCTTACAAAGCCTATGAAGAAGTACGGTATAAGGCCGCTTTTTATGGCAAACGGCTCGTACGGCGTTATTGTATCCAAAACAGACAAAGACACGTCTGCGTTAGGCAAGCTGAAAAAAGCGGCAGGCGTGGCGTCCACACTGCTTAAGTTCAGCGATACTCCGCTCATAGGCAAAGTCACGCCTTCAACAAGCTTTCCTTGCTCTACGGCGATCGCCTGCACATGGAACACAGACCTTGTTTTCAAAATCGGCAAAGCGCTGGGCGAGGAATGCAACGCGGCTGGCGTCGATATACTGCTCGGTCCTGGGATAAACATTAAACGCACACCGCTTTGCGGCCGCAATTTCGAGTATTACTCAGAAGACCCCTGCCTTACGGGCGAGATAGGCGCGGCTCTCGTAAACGGCGTTCAGACCGAGGGCGTTGCCGTGTCGCTTAAGCATTTCGCGCTTAACAACACGGAGCTGCGGCGGTTTACGGTTGATACTATAGTTGACGAGCGCACGATGAGGGAAATATACCTTGCCGCATTTGAAAGGATAGTTAAAAAAGCTAATCCGAAAACTATAATGAGCGCTTACAATAAAGTCAACGGAGATTACGCAAGCGAAAGCTCTTACCTGCTTACGGCGATATTAAGGGACGAATGGGGCTACGACGGCCTTGTCATGTCCGACTGGGGCGCCATAGAAGACCGTGTAAAGGCGCTTAACGCCGGGTGCGACCTTCAGATGCCGGGGCCGAAACCGCTGGAAGACAAGAAAATCGTGGAGGCCGTCAAATCGGGCGTTATCCCCATGGAAACGCTTGATAGAGCCGTAAGGCGGCTGCTTGAGCTCATAGATAATCTTCCTGAAAAAAAAGACTTGCCCGCGGTTGATTTTGAAGCGCACCATAGGCTGGCTGTCAGCGTTGCCGAAGAGGGCATGGTGCTGCTGAAAAACGAGGGCGTACTGCCGTGGAACGCAAAAAGCATACGCTCCTTAGCCGTTATAGGCGAATCGGCTTTAAATCCCAACTATCTGAAGGGCGGCAGCGCGTATATAAAGCCCACGAAAATGGATACGCCGCTTGAATCGCTGAAAGAATATTTGACCAGCGCGGAAGTGCGCTACGCAAGCGGCTATGACGCTTCGGATACTCCGGACGAAGCGCTCGAAAAGGAAGCCGCGGCTCTGGCAGCCGAATGCGACTGCGCGCTTATAGTCGCGCGTACCGGTATAAGCGACTACTCGGAAGGCAACGAGCGCACGCATTTACGGCTGCCCGAACAGCAGATACGCCTCATAAAAAGGGTCGCGAAGGCGCAACGCAATACGGTCGTGGCTGTAATATGCGGCTCGGCTTTTGAGACGTACCGCTGGGATAAGGACGCGGGGGCTGTCCTTTCCATATGGCATGCCGGACAGGGCGTGGGAGAAGCTCTGAAGAACGTGCTGTTCGGCTTAACCAATCCGTCCGGCAAGCTTGCGGAAACGTTCGCCTTAAAGCTTGAGGATACGCCCGCTTACATCAACGCCTCCATGAACAACGATAAAATATATTACGGGGAAAACATATTCGTGGGTTACAGGTACTACGATAAACGCCGCATGGCCGTATCCTACCCGTTCGGGCACGGACTAAGTTATACTGAGTTTACGTATTCAGGCCTTATCGTCGACACGTCGGAATGGGTGTCGGACGGGCGCGTACACGCGAGCCTTAGCGTTAAAAACACGGGCAGGCATGCGGGTAAAGAGGTCGTCCAGCTTTATATCAAAGATACCGAAAGCTTCCTGCCGAGACCGGAAAAGGAGCTGAAAGCGTTCAGTAAGATATGGCTCGAAGCCGGTGAAGAAGTTAAGGTCAGTTTTGTGCTTGAGAAACGCGATTTTTCGTTCTTTTGCGCAGAAAAAGGCGGTTGGATTGCCGAAGAAGGCGAATTCGAGATCATGGCAGGCGCTTCGTCAAGGGACATAAGGCTTACAGAAAAGATAACGCTGCAGCCGGCCGATAAAACGAGTAAGGGGCTTGGCGCGGAAAGCCTGCTCAGGGAGTGGATCGCAGATCCGCGGGGAAAAGAAATACTCAGGTCCGAATTGGGCGGATTGTTCTTCGACGCTGTATTTGACAAAGATAGCCCGTTCTATCCTCTCGCCATGACGTTCCCCCTTAAGCGGCTGGTTAACAACAACTTTTTGTCCGCAAAGCAGTTAAACGAAATACTGCAGCGTATTAAAGAGTTGTAGCACATATACCGATATGATATATTTAACAAAAACGGAGCAATGCGGATGAAGCCCAAAGAAAAGAGAACGTTGGAAAGAAAGCAGATATACAACAAGAGGCGGCTTGAGATCATTCAGGCCGCCAGGCTTGTTTTTAATTCAAACGGCATTGAAAGCACCAAGATGACAGACATAGCTGACAAAGCCGAAATGGGAGTCGCTTCAGTATACCGCTATTACAATACTAAATCTGAACTGGTCATAGAAGTGGGCATTGACTATTGCAGGGAGATCTTACGGAGCCTTCGGCTCTCCGAAACGTTTTATAATAAAAACGGTCTGGAGAGGATCTCGGAGCTCATGGACTGGCTTATCGATTTATGTTATAAAAATCCCGGATTTATTACGTTTCTACAGCAGTTTGACTTTTATTTTTCCATCAAAGAGAATCAAAACCCCAGAATAAACGAGTTTGAAAGTGAAATCATGAAGCTGTTCCCATATTGGTACGATTCCATGGAAAAAGGCATATCGGACGGCTCCATACGCCATGACTTAAGCGTTGTCGATACTGTCGCGTTGATTATCCGCACGTTCGTGTCCCTTCAGCAAAGGATTTTAACGCGGGACTTTATACTTCCTCTTGACGAGAGTTTCGACAGGCAGTTGCAGATGCGTATGCTCAAAGATATGGTCATATCTTATCTCGCAAATAAATAAGCTCCAAACGGATTATTTTCTTAACGGACGCAGAATCGCTCCGCTCCCTGAATCGGGGTCCCCAAAAAGCCGTGAGACTTTTTGGGGTGACTAGCGCTATCACGCCGGGTCGCTAAAAACGTGCCCCCGGCTCGTTCTTCGGGCGCTCGCGTTCGATTCCTCCACTGCATTCCCAAAACGAAATCTGGGGCCCCCGCAAAGCGTAGCTTTGTGGGGATAAGGAGGAGTAAGGGAGCGTGCGGATGTTTTGCTTGAAAAGCAAAACGGAGCAAAGCGTACTTTGCTCCGACGTGGAGCGGGTGATGGGAATCGAACCCACGTAGCTAGCTTGGGAAGCTAGAACTCTGCCATTGAGTTACACCCGCAAAGAACGAAAATAATTATAGCATATGCAGGTC
>JAEZIZ010000133.1 GCA_023415915.1 Bacillota bacterium
GCAATATCCGGCAATTTGTTGTATATATATTATATATAGTACTTTATTGTTTATCACCGTCAGCATTACATGTGAAAGGAGGATAAATTAATAAAGGTAACCCGCACTCATACATTATTATTATCGCCTTTATTAATCAATTGAAATGAAAATTGTATACGTACTCGACCAGTACGACAACCACGACAACGGCACGACCAATGCGGCGGCGCGTTTTATTAATCGTCTCCGCCAAAGATGTCATGAAGTACGCGTTGTCTCGACCGGCAAGCCCGCTCCCGGTAAGTTTGTAGTACCCAAGGCAAATTACGGCATACTCGACAGGGTGTTTATTTCTCATGGGATGGTGTTCGCCCGACCCGACAAGGCGGTGTTGCGCGAAGCGTTTAAAGACGCGGATATCGTCCATCTTCATCTGCCCTTCCGCCTTGAGATTGCAGCAAGGCAGGTGGCGAAGGAAATGGGCATACCCTATATGGCCGCGTTCCACTGCCAGCCTGAAAACATAACATACAACATACACATGAAATACCTGCGGCCGCTGTCGCACCTGCTCTATTACTGGTTCAGACACAGGATGTACCGTCATGTAAACGACATACACTGCCCGTCTCAGTTTATCGCCGACCAGCTAAAAGCACATGGCTACGAAGCCAAACCCCACGTTATATCCAACGGCGTGGACGGCGACTTTAAGCCGCTGCCAATAGAGAAGCCAAAAGAGTGGCAGGATAAGTTCGTTATACTTTCTGCAGGTCGGTTGTCAAGCGAAAAACGTCAGGACATTATCATACGGGCGGCTCTGCGCTCAAAGCACAGCGATAAAATACAGATTGTGCTTCTTGGAAAAGGGCCGCTTGAACGGCGATATAGACGGCTCGGAAGAAAGCTCAAAAATGAACCGGTTATAAAGTACGTGCACAAAGAAGAGCTTATACGGTTGTATAACCAGGCCGACCTTTACGTACACGCCGCGGAAGCGGAGATAGAAGGCCTTGTGTGCACAGAAGCTATTTCATGCGGGCTCGTGCCTGTGATAGCCAAGTCAAAGCTTAGCGCGGCAAGCCAATTTGCGATAGACGAACTTAGCGTATTCCGCAGCAAGGATGTAAGCGAGCTTGCCCAAAAGATAGATTACTGGATAGAGCACCCCGAAGAGCGCGAAAAGATGAGCTGCCTTTATTGCAAAAAAGCCGCCGAGTATTCGATAGACCGTTCGATAGAAAAACTCGAGGAAGTATACGCGGGCGTTATAAAGGCGCAGCGCGGCACAAAGGCCGACCCATTAAATATGCATGTAATACACATGCCTACGCCGCTCACCTACAAGGTGGATGAAAATTTCCGTTTCGTGAATCGGAATATATTCTTCCGTTCACTCTCCACGCTTGTTTTCTACCTCATCGGCATACCGGTGCTTACAATAGCCTCGCGGCTGTTTCTTGGACTCCGCATTAAAGGGCAGCATAACCTTAAGTTTCTAAAGGGCGGCGCGGTAACGGTCACGAACCACGTGCACGTGCTCGATTCGCCGATGGTCGCATGTACTCTCTTTCCGCGCAAGCCGCTTTTCGCGTCATTAAAATCGAACTTCGAGATACCGTTCATACGCTGGCTCGTGCGGCTGCTGGGCGGCGTGCCTATACCCGAGTCGCCCAAAGCGCTGCACGCGTTTATGGAGTGTATGCGCGAGCAGCTTAAAAAAGGGCGTATCGTACACTTCTACCCCGAAGCGTCGCTCTGGCCGCGGCATGAAGAGCTGCGCCCGTTCAAGAACGGAGCGTTCCATCTCGCCGTCAAGTCGGGCGTGCCTGTCGTACCCATGGTGTTCACGTTCAGGCAGCCGGGCAAATTAGCCTCCAAGCTGCATAAAAAACAGCTCGTCACGCTAACCATAGGCAAGCCCGAGTACCCCTCGAGTCACGGCACCGACAGGGCGAAGATACTTAAGATGCGCGAAGCCGTAGAATGCTCTATGGAAAAGATGCTCGCGGCAAAAAAGAAAACGGCGTCTTAAAGCCGATTACCACCCCATAGAGCCAAAAGCTTTATGGGGTGTAATTTAATTTGCCGTTTATGGCCTCTTTTACCGTCTGCGGACAAGGCCGAAAACTGTCATGCAGACGCCCAAAAATATAATTACGCCCGTTATTATGAAAACAGTCGTCATTGGCTGTGTACCCGCGTAATGCATTATGTCGGAATACCATCCGCTTCCGGTTTGTACGGCAAATTTCTAAGAGATTTATTTGCGTCCGCTATGTTTATCCCTTATCAGCTCTTCCGCGTCCGAAATCTCCAGCCCGCCGTTTTCATAGCTGCCCGCAAATATCTCTTTGTCCTTTTTAAGAAATTTAATCTGATATCTCGCGTCGAGGCTTTCTTTTATCACCCTGTTCATGCCGCCCGGAGTGGGCGCCTTAAGGCTGCCGAATGCGCAGCACTGCGCGGTTATTTGAAGCGTTAAGTCTCTGCGCTTTATAATTACATTTACGATGCCATTTTTTATGTTAACCGAGGTTAATTTTGCTCCGTTGTAGGTGGCAAATCTGTATTGCTCTCCGTTTGCCAGCAGCACGCATATCATTCCGGTAAATTTTACCGCGCCGTACGGTATATGCGCTATAGAGCACATAAGCGCGCTTTGTTTGTCGCCGCACTGCATCCATATCCAGCTTTTCGGGAACGCCTCTCCCCAATCCTTCTCTATATAGCCGTCCGCGTCGTCAAACTCAAAGCGCCTGCCGCCGAGGCTTATGTATCCGCTGACGCTGTGCCCTAGGCTTAAAACCCCGTGATTGCACTGCATGGACGGGAGATACGAAAACGACCCCATTATGGAAGGGGCGAGCAGCGTTGTTTTTAAGGGCGTTATGCCGCTGAATTTAAGCTCGCCTTTCAGTCCTATATCGCGGACCATAAGCGAGACGCTTTCCAGAGAAAAACTGTTTTCGGCTATGCGTATGCTAAACCTCTTTCGCTCGAACGAAAAAGCGTCAAACGGGTAGCGCACAAAAAAGCTCTGCACGGGTCTGCTTAGCAGCACCTGTATGAACGCTATGTCTCCGCCGCTGTTTTTACCCCGGAACACGCCGGGTATGACGGCGCAGCTTTGCCCGTTTGACGACTGCTTAAAAAACCAGCCCTCAAAGTAAGGCCGGCTTGAAGCTTTCCCGTGGTATAAAGCGGGGCTGCGCGGCAGCAGGCGGTGGCCCACTAACCGCGCTCCTCCTCTATTTTCTCCAGCGGGTCTTTCGCCGGACCGTCCAGTATCTCCCCGTCCATAGAAAAACGCGAGCCGTGGCATACGCAGTCAAAAGAGTTTTCCGCTTCGTTGTACTCGAGCGGGCAGCCTAAGTGCGTGCAGTGCGCCTTAAAAGCGGTTATATTGCCTTCCTTGTCCTTGTATATGGCCTGGGCTTTACCGCCGACGCGCAGCACCGCGCCTTTGCCCGCTTCCACATCGTCGTAGCTGCCTGTGGGTATCAGCGCGTTATCGAGCGTAAACGCTTTGAGTATTGTACCCATATGCGAGAGAAACTCCTTCGCGGACGCTCCGGGCGTAAACCTTATCGGGTCGAACTTCTCCCGAACCTCGTGTTCTATAAAGCTCGTGCCCGATATATAATCCGAGAGCATCATCGCCGCAGCCGCGGAGTTGGTCATGCCCCACTTCTCAAAACCCGTCGCTACATAGGCGTTTGGGTTCTTGCTGAATATCGCGCCGATGTACGGCATGCCGTCCAGCGTAAAGCAGTCCTGAGCCGACCACATATACGAGGGCTCGGGCGCCGCGGCTTTAAAATCGGCGCGCAGAAAGTCTTTTAGATGTTCGTAACTGGTGTCGTCCTCGTCCTCCTTTGCCGTCCTGTGGCCGTGGCCGACGAGAAGCAGTTGGTTAACGTCCGAATAATGCATCCTTATCGAGTTGACAGGCTCATGTATGTTTATGTACATGCCCGCCACATCCACGCAGTTCGCGTTTGTGCATACGGCGTATGTACGTTCCTGATGCAGCTTTATAAAAAACAATCCGGGGAAATCCACCAGCGGGTAGTTGGTCGCAAACACAACCGTCTTTGCGCTTACGTCTCCGCTTTCTGTGTGTATTATGTTGCTGTCTTTCCTCTGGTAATCCTTGACCTTGGTGTGCTCGAATATCCTGCCGCCTTTTTTTACGAATTCATTTGCGAGCGCGTACAGGTATTTTAACGGATGAAACTGCGCCTGGTTCTCCATCGCCAGCGCAGTGGCTTTAAACGGCAGCGGCACGGTGTCGGTTATATGGCCGTTTATGCCCAGCTTTTCGTACTCCTTTAATTCCTTTTCGAGCAGATATATGTCGTTTTCGTCGCGTGTGTAAACATAAGCCGGCAGCCGCTTAAAGTCGCAGTCTATGTTGTATTCGGCGACGAAATCGGCCATTCTTTTAAGCCCGGCGTCGTTGGCGCGGGCGTACGCTTCCTTCTTGTTTTCGGGCAGCTGCTGATATTTCAGGCCGTGCTGAACCGTTATCTTTGCCGTCGTATAACCGCTCGTGCCCGAACCTATGCGCGAGGCTTCAATTACGGCAACGTCCGCCCCCGACTTTGCGAGCAGCAGCGCCGTCGTTATGCCCGTAAGCCCCGCTCCTACGACCGCTACGTCGCAGGAGGTATCTCCGCTGAGCTTCGGGAACTTGGGTGCGCTCGCTGTATCCATCCAATATGATAAACGTTCTTCCATATTTCGCTCCTTAAAACAGGTTTTAAGTTTATTGTTCCCGTAAAATAAAAAAAGTCGCGGCGCGGCTTTCAAATTGTCAGTGAATAATTCGCAGCTTTGTACCCTTTATTAGGTCGGCATACCGCATCGCTATCTCGTCTACGACGGCTTCCCACGATTTGTAGAGCGTGCTTCTTGCCTTAGCTCCCGCTGCGCGCAGCAGTTTTAAATCTGAGGCGGCTTTTTGTATGCGCGAAGCGAACGCGGCTGCGTCGTTGTCCGAAAGAAAGCCGTTGCAGCCGTCTTCTATCCCTTCGGCGGCGCACGAGCCTTTTATCACTAGCGACGGGCATCCGAACGCCGCGGCTTCCCTCACGACGAGCGAAAACGTATCGTAAACGGAGGGAAGCAGGTTAAGGTCCGCGGACGCATATACGGTTTTCATCGCGTCCCTGTCCGTTATCTTGCCCATAAACGTAAAGTCGTCAGCAAGCTCCATGCGCTGCACGAACCTCTTTATCGACTGCTGGGCGCTGCCCTCCCCCACCATCGTCATCTTGAATCTTAGCCCCGAGTCTTTAAGCATCTTAAGCGCTAGCACCATAATCCTTATATTCTTATGCCACACCTGCTGGCCTACATAGAGAAGCCTCAAGCACCCGTCGCCGCACCTTTCTTCGCTTATTTCCTCACCGGAAAAATCCGTGCCGTGCCCTACCACTTCCACGCAGCCTTTAAAGCCGTATTCCCTTAATGTCTCCACGGCGGTCTCGCTCACCGTCCATACGCAGTCGACGCTGTTAAAGAACGACATAACGTATTTGAGCAGCAGCTTTGCCATGGCAGCGCTTTTCACCGCTTCTTTAAAGTCGTCGAAGTATTTGGAATGGAACGTGGCTACAATGGGTATGCCCCGCCTGCGGGCTATGCTTAACGCGAGCCTCCCCGAGCTGAAAGGGCTGTGGGCGTGAATCAGGTCAAACTTGATATTCTTAAGTTTATACCTCAAAGACTGGTCAAAAAGCGCCATACCCGCCCTGTAAGGATAGCGCAGCGGCACGGGCAACGAGCGGTACCTTAACACCTCGAATTCCTCGTTGTCGACATACCCCGGAAAGCTCGGCGTTACCACATAGCAGTCGCAGTACTGCTTTTTTTTGAGCCAATACGCGTAGTTTTTTACGACGTTGCCCACGCCGTCCGCGATCGGAGCAAACGAGTCATTGAATTGTCCGATCACTTCAGGCATAAAGCGCTCCGTAAAAGACCGTTTCATTTTATTTGAAATCCCTTGTAAACATATTATGCCCGGCCTTAAGGCTTTCTATAGTATCGAAACCCAGCCTCGCGAGCATTTCCAGCACGAACGGGTTGTCTGCCGGCGTCTTTATCTCGGCCTCAGCTGCATAAGAGTCCACATGCTTTGCGCCCTCATTCCTATTTATAAGCGCTTTTGGGCCGCCCACGCAGCCGCCGGGACAGCCCATGCCTTCTATGAAGTTGGCGTCTATTTTGCCTTCCATTACCTCTTTAAGCAGAGCCTTGCACGCGGGCACTCCATCCGCCTGCATTGCTTTTACTTTTATGTCCCTTTCGGGAAACAGCCGCTCCACGGTGTCCTCAACCGCCTTGCTTACTCCGCCCGTACGTGCGTATATCCTGCCCGCGGCAGAGGAATGGTCGCGCAAATCCTCTTCAAGCGCTTCGGGGTCTATGCCCGCCGCGCGGAATATTTCGTCCGTTTCCTGAAACGTAAGCACGAAGTCCACCGCGTCCTCTATATCCGGCTGCCTCGCCTCGCCTTTTTTCGCTATGCACGGGCCGATAAACACGGTCTTTGACTCGGGATGCAGCTTCTTTATCGCGCGGCCGCTCGCAACCATAGGCGATACGGAAGGCGGCATATGCGGCGCAAGCGTGCTGTATACCTTCCTTATCATACCCACCCACATAGGGCAGCAGCAGCTCGTAAGTATGAAATCTTCCTTCTTGGTAACGGCTTCGTTGAACTCTAGCGCCTCTTTAAGCGTAAGTATGTCCGCAAACAGCGCGACCTCTATCATGCCCGCGAAACCGAGCGCTTTAAAAGCGCTGCGCAGCTTTCCGGGCGTCATTCGGGGGCTGAACTGGCTCAAAAAAGCCGGGGCGATGAGTACGTAGACGGGCACTCCCGAGTTTATCAGCTCAAATATCGGCACGACTTCCCTTATATCGGTAAGGTTGTTCTTTTCACAGCTGGCTATGCACTCGCCGCAGCCTACGCAGTCCTTTGCCGATATTACGACGTTGCCCTGCTCGTCGTGCGAGAGCGCTTTATAGAAGCATACGTTTTCACACGCCTTGCTTCCGTCCTCTTCGCACGTGCAGTTTCCGAGGCGCACGACGGGAGGATAGCTTTTAGGGCGCAGCAGGCAGTCGAGATGGTGCTCGTCGCACTCGCCCTGCATATTGAACAGCGCGCTTAAGTCATCGCCCACTGCGGCGTTTACCGCGGCATTGTACAGGTTTTCAAACCGCTCCATGTTTTCCTCCCTTTATATCGTTAAGTACTTCAGGCACTTTGCGCCAGTCGCCGAGTTTCCTCTCAAAGCTTATCGCGTTGGCGGGGCTTGTGGACGTAAGGTATGTAAATGAAACGCCCGGGAACGCGTGCTTTGTGTGCCTCTTAAATAGGTCGTACGCTTTGCGGCCGTTAAAGAACACATGCGCTATGCCGGGATGCTCCTTAAAAAAGCTTTTAAAGTCGTTTATCACCGGGTTTTTTATATTCGCGTCAAGGCTGCCTTCGCGCTCGCAGCTCTCTATCACATCCCAGAGCGCTATATTATGCCGCAGCAGGAAACGCTTGCGGTTTTCATAGTTTTCGTCATATTCCTCGCCGAACAGCGCGTACACTACGCGCCAGAAGCCGTTGCGCTCATGACCGTAATACTGGCGCTTGCGCAGCGACGTTTCGCTGGGTATGGAACCAAGTATCAGCACACGGCAATGTTCGTCGGCTATAGGCTCGAATGAGTGTATTATCACTTTAACTCCTCTATGCGTTCCTTGTACTTTTGTACTATCTCGCGGCTTTGCGCGGCGTTTTCAAGCGAGAGCTCGACACGGAAATGCCTTACGCCAATAGCGTAAAGCGCTTTTAAGTCCATTTCCGTCACGCTGCTGTTTAATATATAGTTGTTGCAATTATCGTCCGCCGCAACGGGGAACCTCTCGCCCGCGAGATCCTCCAGATAATAGCTTTCGCTTTTACACAGGCCACAATGCGCCCTGCCCGAAATAACGCAGTGCTGCATCGCCATAAGCTCGTGCCTCGCGAAAACGAGCGCCTCCACGCACGGCTCCTGCCCGTTCAAGCGCTTATAGCCCTCAATCATTGCCGCCGCCTGCTTTACGTTAAGCTCGGGGTAAAGCGCGATACGCCCCGCGAACCTGGCGAAATATGAGAGCGCGTATGAGTTGAGCGCGTATACCGAGCAGTCGAGCACGATATCGTTGCTTTCGCGGTACGCGTATATGCCGCCATGGTCGGTCACCAGCAGCCGCTCGCCCGAAAAAGGCTCCGTTTGCTTTGCAAGCCTGTCCGTCCTAAATCGCAGGTTTCTATGCTTTGCCTTGTTTTCAAAATATAGCCGTTTGTTCGTTACATATATATCGCCTTCGAGCAAGTCCTTTACCGCCTCGAACTGCTCTTCCGTCCGGGCAAGCACATGCAGCCGCAGCCCCGCCTCGCACGCTTTTTGCTTCACGGGCTCGTACGTATAAGGAAATACCCTGCGCGGCGGCACGCTTGTGCGCGCTTCGGTGAGCCCTTTTACGGCTTCGCGCCGCAGCGCGTTGAGGCTGCTTTTCGCGACGAATATGCCGTCTGAACAATCGAAGCTCAATTCGCCCATTTCATACGGCGTTCCGCCCAGCTTTCTTATGCTCTCCTCTATGTCGCCGCAAGTCGTGGGGCTCGTCCTGCTCTGCTGCACTACGTCGCCTCGCGCTGAAACCCGGCGGCCTTCCGGGTCGGTTATCTCAAGGCATAAAGGCTCGCCTATTATCGCGGTAAACCTTCCGCTTATCGTTACTTTCCGGCTGTCCTGCGCTTTGAGCAGCTCATTTATAAGCAGCGTATCGCTAGTTTTGACTACCGTCTCGCCCGCCTGCGCGCGAGCTTTGTTATCAAGCTCAATTACGTCGCCCGCATAGGCGGCGCCTGTGAGCCTGCCGTTTTTGAATATCCTGTTGCAAATAAAGCCCGTGTCGCTGTTATCGAATTTTATACCGTCGCCCTGATTAAGCTGCCCGGTGAGCCTTATGCTTATGCTGTCGCAGCCCACGGAAACCACCTTCCCGACGGGAACGCCCCTGTGGTTAGGACGCAGCATGCCCATCAGCTCTTCTCCACGCTTTGAGAGAAGATGCCCCTTCGTAAAGCCGCGGTTAAACAGCTTATTGAGCTTTTCTATATCCTCCCGCTCCGGGCTTAGCGGCTTACCGTTGCGGTAGCTTTCAAGTATTTTTGCATATACGCGCGTAGCCTGAGCCACATACTCGGGCGGTTTCATCCTGCCTTCTATCTTAAAACACGTAACACCAGCTTTTACGAGCAGCGCTATGTCTTCAAACAGCGCGAGGTCCTTCGGGCTTAAAAGGTAATCCCCTTTTTGCTTCACATACTCATTGCCGCGCACGAGCTTATATCGCATGCGGCAGCACTGCGCGCACTCGCCGCGGTTGCCGCTTCTTCCCTTTTTAAGGGCGCTTAAGAGGCACTGCCCCGAATAGCATACGCAGAGCGCGCCGTGTACGAACGCTTCTTTTTCAATGCCGCACGTAAGGCTCTTTATCTGCTCTTGGCTCATCTCGCGGGCAAGCACCGCGCGCACAGCCCCGGCCTCGGAGACGAAGTAAAGCGACGCGTCGTTGTGGTTGTGCATCTGTGTGCTAGCGTGTATCTCTATATCGGGGAAGCGGCGCTTAACCAGCGTCATCATGCCTATGTCCTGCATTATCAGAGCGTCGGCGCCGAGCTTGTATACCGTTTCTACGTGCTTTAAAAAGCCCTCTGTTTCGTCTTCGTATATGAGCGTGTTTGCGGTAACGTAAACCCTCGCGCCGTATGTGTGGGCGTAATCTATCGCCTGTTTCATCTCGGCGTAATCAAGATTTGAAGCAAACGCCCGCGCCCCGAACGCCTTGCCTCCGAAATAGACGGCGTTGGCGCCGTTCTGCACAGCCTTGTATACCGACTCTAAGTTTCCCGCGGGAGAAAGCAGTTCTGTCCGTTCCATTCGTCACCCGTTTTTTATACAGTATACTTAAAAATACCAGGCATTTGCAAGCAGCGCCGACGAATTGCAGGTTTTCCTTTGCCAATGCTCCCGATATAAAAAAGGCCGGGTTGGCCGATTTTAAAAGTGCTATTCTTTTATGAAGTGCTGGTTAGAGCCGGGCGTCGGCGGGAACGAATCGCCTTTATCGATTGAAATGCCGCTGCGCACTATCTGCCCTCTTGAGTTCACGATTTTATAGGTACCGCTTTGAGGCGCTTTTTGCCCTGATTTATATATGTCCATTTTAAACCGCCTTTCATCGTTGTTTTTATAAGTATTTTTTGCCGTATACCGATATTTATGAGATTATTTTTATAGTTTTAGAGTGTTGTTATTTTGACCGCGTTATGATAAAATAGCCTTCGCGTGATTTAAATAACTTTAAAAAAATGACCTGGAGAGATGGCTGAGCTGGTCTAAGGCGCACGACTGGAAATCGTGTTTACCAGAAATGGTAACAAGGGTTCGAATCCCTTTCTCTCCGCCACATCATCAACAATAGGTGATACAATGAACCCGCTTCGTAATGAGGCGGGTTTGTTGTTTATTGCCCAGTGTATCTGGGCTTTCCG
>JAEZIZ010000060.1 GCA_023415915.1 Bacillota bacterium
TACTCGCTTTAGAGGAGCGCCTATTTTCTGCGCCTTCTTGACTTCGTCCCAAAGCAGCAGCTTTTCTTCGTCCTTCCAGCCTGTTCTAAGAGAAATCTCAAAGCTCTGAAGCCCGATAGTGTTGTTCGTGTCCATGTTCCTACCCCTTATAATAAGATTTTTATGTATATTATTCTCTTATACAATGCGTTTTATTCCGTAATTTAACAATTTATTAACTAAAGTTTTTAAGAGTCTTTGGTGCTTTCTTACCGCTGAAACTTCTTTTAGGCTTTTGCTCCGTAGAATAAAAAAGAGCAAACGCCAATATCGTTTGCTTTTGTACTTCTTTTGAGAGCCTCTTTGCGCTTAAGGCTCGTTAAAGGTGATAATCATACCATATTCCGTTTGTATATAGTTATGCTGCAAAGCAACCTGTTAGAATTGTGTATCACAGGCCAAGACGCTGAATATACATATTGTACAAGGGGATAACGTATGGAAGAAAACAAGATAAAGCTGCTGTACATAAACTCTAAAGTCCACGCGCTCGTAAACATCAACCAGGCGCCCGCAGGCGAAACGGGAGTCAGCGCGATAACGCAGCCAATAGCGGGTAGCTCTACGTTCTTTATCACTATGCTGCCGCTCGAGAACGAGGCTAATTTCGCGTACCTGCCGTATACGAGGCGCGTATCGTTATCCTCGGGCGGCGCAATATTCAGCAACGACGGGCTTGTGGAGCTTTGCATATGGCCGGACAACATCGTGGAGCTCACGCTTTTCCCGCAGGCGGTATTCAAGAGCGAAGCCGTGGAAATTTACCCCTCGGTGCTCTCACCGTTCGATTTCTTTATAAGCGGCGAAAGGCATACGGCTTTTATATACAACGAGGCGTATTCGATATTTGCCGTGGAGCATTCCGCAAGCAACCGCCTGGTGTTCCTCTCTCCTCTGCCGTTTTCTGCTGCCAGCGCCGAAATAGCTTTTACCAAGCTTAACGACTTCCCGGTGCTGTACGCCTGGGGCAGAACGCAGGAGTCAAAGCCTTTTATTTATGCCGCAAGCATACTGCCTAATTTCAATACTGCCATCTGCACATTGTGCGAAGAGCATTACGTGGAGAGCAACCGCATATCGGTAGTTACCAACGGCGAATTTCACCAGCTTAAAACGGTATATGAACGGCAGGATTCCCGGCTCGTACCCGCCGCCCAGGAAATAGGATGGTTCACGTGCGAAGAAAAGGAGCCTTCCACGCCCAATGAAGTATGCATGAGCCTGCTGCAGGCGGTAAAGGCTGGCATAAGCGAAACCGCGATGCGCTGTCTTACTCCTTCGCTTGCCGATGGCCTTTCGTTTTCAGATTTGAAAGAGTTCCTGGGCGATTTTACGCATATAGCGCTCCCTATTTCCCCGGCGTGCGGCCCAAACAGCTTTGCGCTGAAATACGCCGCGGGCAGAAACATATACACCGCGCGCGAGTTCTGCGTCGAAACGAAGCAGTCGGGCGGCGCGCTGCTCATAGACAACATTCGCGAGCTATAGTCGCTTGACATATCCCCACACATCTTCTATAGTGAACATATGTTCTATTTTCAGCGGGGTAACGAAAGATGAGAGTCAAGATAACCGTATTAAAAAAGCATTTCTATGAGGATCTCGCGGAGAAATATTTGACGGAAGGCAAGTCCGTAGGCCCGTGTCCGCTGCTTAAGGAAGGCGATACTTTCATATATGAAGGCAGTGCCGTGATGCCCGATGGCTTCTGCCCGTGGGCGTGGATAGACATATACCGCAGCGTGAGCGCACTCTCGGCGGGCGCGACATACAAGCCTTGGAACAACAAAGACGGCATGCAGATACTGTGCTGCACCGACGGCGTGCGCCCCGTTGTGTTTTCAGTGGAAGCTATGGAATATGAGACTTGTATAAGAAATGGGGCTTCCCCTCGAGGGGAAGCTGGCAAATGCAAAGCATTTGACTGATGAGGTGTTCTATACATCTCAGATACCCTTCATTCGCTTCGCGCAACCTCCTCTGTTCATAATAGTCGCCTGCCTCACTACAGTTCGGAATGCTCCTTTACCTTCAAGTAATGTTAGTCGCAAAGTTTCCGAGAGAGAAGGCTTTATCTTCTTAAGGACTTACGCATACAAAAAAAACGCCGGAATTTATCCGGCGCCTTTTGATTCTTCAATTAATATTATATGGTGGTTATCCAGCCGAACTCGTCTTTCTCGCGCCCGTACTGTATGCCCGTGAGCTTTTCATAAAGCTTAGTCGTCAGCGGCCCCATGTTTCCGTCCGCGACTTTTATCTTTCTGCCTTCCCATGCCATTCCGCCCACCGGGCTAACTACCGCCGCCGTGCCCGTGCCGAAAACCTCTTCAAGCCCGCCCGTTTCATTCTCTTTGAATATATCCGCAATAGCGAGCCTTTCTTCGCGCACGTTGACGCCGAACACCTCTTTAGAAAGCCTGATAACCGAATCTCTCGTTATACCCGCCAATATACTGCCGTTGAGCGGCGAGGTATAAAGTTCTCCGCGCATCTTGAAGAATATGTTCATCGCGCCCACTTCTTCAACGTACTTGCGCTCTACGCCGTCCAGCCACAGCACCTGGTCGTACCCCTTTTCATGCGCTATCTGCGCTGCGAGCAAACTTGCGGCATAGTTGCCGCCCGTCTTCGCAAAGCCCATGCCTCCGACTACGGCGCGCACGTACTCGTCTTCCACGTAGATATCCACAGGAGCAAGCCCTGACGCGTAGTAAGCGCCCACCGGCGAGAGTATTATATAGAATATATATTCCTGGCCCGCGCGCACTCCGAGGAACGGGTCCACCGCAATAATAGTCGGGCGTATATACAGCGACGTTCCTTCCGATTTAGGCACCCAGTCCTTTTCGAGCTTAATAAGCTCTTTGAGCGCGTAAAGAGCAAACTCCTCGTCAATCTCGGGTATGCAGAGCCTCTTTGCGGACACGTTCATGCGCGCAAAGTTATCCCACGGCCTGAAAAGATTTATCCCTGAATCGGTATGATAGGCTTTGAGCCCGTCGAATATCGTCTGGCTGTAATGGAATACGTTGCACGCAGGAGAGAGCGAAAAGTTCTCAAACGGCCTGATCTGGGCGTTATGCCAGCCCTTGCCCGCCTTATACTCCATCGTGAACATGTGGTCGGTAAATATCCTGCCGAAGCCGAGAGCATTATCTTCCGGTTTGGGCTTTAAGCTTTTCGCCTTGACTATTTTAAGTTCCATACTGTAACCCTCCAAACGTACAAAATCAAAACTTTTGATAATTATTGTATACCCCTCGTTTTGCATAGTCAACAAAAACGCTTTTTTAACCGTTAGGCGACAGGCTACCATAGCCTTCGGCAGGCCGTAAAAAGTCGTTTAACCACAGCCGCATATCCTATATTTGCAAATCATATCATTACTGATATAATAGCATAGCGACAAACGAACAGTTAAAGTTTGCCGGTATGAAAGGAAAAACGCATGAGCATATTAGAATCGATAGTACTCGGTATCGTTCAGGGACTGACGGAGTTTCTGCCCGTTTCGAGTACCGGGCATATAGTGCTGCTCCAGAAGATATTCGGTTTTTCAGACCTCGAGGGAGCGGCTGACCCCTGGCTAATGTTCTTCGATACGATGCTGCATCTGGGCACGCTCGTGGCGGTGGTAATCGTTTTGTGGAAGTATATAATAGACCTGTTTAAAAAGCCGTTCCATACGCTGCTGTACCTCGTTATAGCAACGATACCCGCCGTGATATTCACGCTTTTGTTCAAGGACCTTATAGACGAGGCGTTCGGCGGCGGGTTCCTTGGGTATTCGTTCCTGCTCACCGCCATAATACTCAGCGTTTCGGAGCTCATAGCCCAGAGAACGAAGCGCAAAAAGGATATGAGCGCGGGAAGCGCGCTGACTATGGGCATGATGCAGGTCGTAGGCATACTGCCCGGCGTGTCGCGCTCCGGTTCGACGATAGCAGGCGGACTCGCGTACGGCGTTGACAGGGAAAAGGCCGCGAGGTTCTCGTTCCTGATGTCAGTGCCCGCGATATTGGGCGCCAACGTACTGCAGGGCTACGAAGCGCTTAAGGCCGATATTGCGATACAGTGGGCGCCCGTGATAGCAGGCACGGTATGCGCCTGTATAGCGGGCTATATAGCCATAAAGTTCATGCTCGCACTGATACAGCGCAAAAAACTTTACGGATTCGCCATATATACGGCGCTGCTCGGCATATTTGTGTTGCTCGACCAGTTTGCGCTTGGTATTATAAATTGGTAGGGAGATCAAGATTCAATATATACAGGAGCCGCTTATGCTTGACTTTTCTTTTGAACCGTATAAACAGGAGATGCTCGACACTCTGAAAGATTTCATCAAGATAGAAAGCGTCAAGGCGCCGGGACTGCCCAACGCGCCGTACGGCAAGGGTATATTCGACGCGCTGATGTTCATACAGAGCACGGCGGAACGTCTCGACCTTGACTGCGTCAACATGTTCGGCCAGATGGCTTACGTCGATTACGGCTTCGGCGACGAGATGCTGGGCGTGCTTATGCATGTCGACATCGTTCCCGAAGGCGAGGGCTGGTCTATGCCCGCTTTTGAGGGCATAGAAAAGGACGGGCGCATATACGGCCGCGGCGCTATAGACAACAAAGGCCCCGCCGTAGCAGCGCTTTACGCATTAAAGGCGATAAAGGACAACTGCATACAGCTGAACAAAAAGGTAAGACTGCTGTTTGGCACGGACGAGGAGACGACGTGGCAGGACATGGACTTTTACAAGCAGAACGGCCAGATACCCGACATAGCGTTCTCTCCCGACGGCGAATACCCAATAATAAACATGGAAAAAGGCGCGCTGCATTTCAAGCTCGACAAGAGCTTTGAAAAGACTTCAACAGATGGCGTGCGGGTTATAAGCTTTGAATCCGGCACGGCTTTCAACGTCGTGCCCAACAAAGCGGAATGCGTTATCGCCGCTCCGTTCGATATTATCAGAAAAAGCGTGGAAAGCTACAAGTGCCCTTCAGGCGCTAAGTATGCGTGCGAGCAAACCGAGGACGGCAACGTCCGTATAACAGTAGCGGGCAAAAGCGCCCACGGCTCCAGGCCGGAAGAGGGCATAAACGCCGCCGCTTCGCTGCTCAAATACTTAAGCACGCTGCCGCTGGCGGCAGGCGGCGTGGAGCAGGCCGTGTATACGCTTGCCGATAAAATTGGCCTTAACTATAACGGCGAAGGTTTAGGGCTCGACGTCTCCGACGAGTCGGGAAGGCTTACGCTTTCAATAGGTTGCGTGTCCATAAAAGACGGCGCCGTAAATACCAAGTTGGACATAAGATACCCCGTGTCGTACACGCTCGACTTCGTAGACGAGCAAATAAAAAAGCACTTCGGAATGTTCGATTACAGCCACTACCACGCGCTGCCCACGCATTACGTGCCCGAAGACAGCGAGCTCGTTACAAAGCTGAAGCAAACCTACGCCGAAATGACGGGCGAAGAGCCGTACTGCATATCGATAGGCGGCGCAACATACGCGCGCGCGTTTGAAAACGCCGTGACTTTCGGGCCGCTTTTTCCCGGCCAGCCCAGCGTTGAGCACGGCCCCGACGAATATATAGATATAGATTCATTCTTTAAAAACGCCGAGATAATAGCCGACGCTATAATAAAACTCTGCGAGTAGCGATGAAATATTGGGCTAAAATCAAAATAGAAGACAGAATGCTGAAAGACGTTATAGTTGAGGGCGAAGAATTAAGAAGCGCCGTTGCCGCCGTATGCGACGCGTTTGACCTCTCAAAGCCTATTATGCTCGACAAGCATTTAAACGAAACCCGGGATTTTAACAGGACGGTATTCTATCCCGACGACTTTATCGACAGCGTTTCTTTCGACTCTCTCGAAATTGAAAAAATTTCTACCAAGAAAAAATTATAAATGTAATAACTCCTTCGCGTTCTGCGGATAATAACAGCGAAAGGAGTTGGTTTTTTTGAATATACTGGCATGGATACTCGTAGTTATCGGCGCAATCAACTGGGGCCTT
>JAEZIZ010000065.1 GCA_023415915.1 Bacillota bacterium
CTGTATAAGGCTGGCTACGCGCGACGCTGCATCGTTAAGGCGGTCGTTTATCACATCGTACGCATGCGAGCGGTAGCTAATTTGCACGGCTCTTTGCTCCCTTTGCGGCAGCATGTCGACAATGGCGTGCGGCAATACGATGCCGAGGCTGACGCAGTATGGAAACTTAGCAGCGAATTCCCCGCCCTGCTCTCTTACAGCTTCTTTAGCCAAAGACAAGTCCGCAACTCCCGTATGCTGCACCTGCAGCTGGTTAGCCAAACGTTTGATTTCTTCGTACATAAGTGACCCCATTAACTTATTTCAAGCGCTTTTTTCGCCGGGATATACGAATAATATGCGTCATTTGATTATATATATTATTTTCCTGCTTGTACAGAACTGCCTTATACACACCCCAGAAAGCGCGTTTATATCAAGTTTTTCTTATATAATTATTAAATTTATATAACACGCACTGTAAACATTGCCAGTATCCAACGTTACATAAAATACACACGCATTGTTTATAATAACAATAAAGGAGGTGAAAACCGTGAAAAAAGCGTTTATATTTTTAGCTGTGGCGGCGTTGCTTGTGCTGCCCGCGGGCACGCCTCATGCGGAGCTTAAAGAAACCGCCGTGGAGATACCGGTTATTATTGCTCCGTCGCTTTCCTCGACGTTATCCGCCTGATACCCCAAAAGAGCAGATATGACTATACCCCGTCGGGGACCCCCGAATTAAAGGGCAATCATCTGCCCCGTAAAATTTGTTAAAAGTAAAGCGCCTGCACGCATGCAGACGCTTTTTTATGCGCGGTGTTCCCAGGCAATACGTAGGGCCTTATGGGCAAGCTACATCACCAGCTTTCCCTCGTTGGTATCCTGTATCATAAGCACGTCTTCTTCCACGCCGCTTTGAGCGTTTATATACACGATATACTGCCTGTCTCCCACCTTGCCGGTAAACTCCCAGCACAGCTTCTCCTCGTTTGTGTCGAGCGGTATAATAGCAAGGCGCGAGCTTATAACTTCAAGGTTGCTGTTGAGCTTTGCCTGCGCGTCCGCCTGCGTTATTTCCGGGGCGGGTATCTGGCGAGGCTTATGAGACATTAGGTAGTTGTTAGCTTCGAGCCCCGCGACGTCGTTTGCCGATATGTCCACCCACACCTTTATAAGGTCGGGGTAAAGCACGACGTCCCCTTCCATAGGAGCAAGGTTGATTATTGCCATGCCGCCGTAGAACTGCGCATAGCTCGCCGCTGTTTCGCCGTAGCCCTTGGCGCGCAGATAATCCTGCGCTATCGTCTTTAACTGTTCATACCTTTCGTCGGTAGGCAGAGCGGTGATGCCGGTATCCCGGTGGCTCATATACCACAGCACCTTGCCGCCCTGTTTCGTTATATATATCGAAAAGGGGACGGAGTTTTTCGTGCCGGTAAACCCGTAACACGCTATGATGCCGTTGAGGTCTCCGCCGTAAGTAAGCGCGTTTGAGTCCATTCCCACAAACTGAGCGGCTATTCTTTGCGCGTCTGCCTGCGAGACCACAGTATTCCCTAGGCCCTGGGGCTGTTTGTTCTCGGTGCTCTCCGAGAACGGCCCGTCGTATATAAGCCTCGGGTATTCCTGAGTGGAAAAATCAAGGCCGGCGCCTGTATCCTGTGACAGGAAATCGACGCTTATTGTACCTAAGCCGCTCGAAAACCCGTTTTGCCACAGCTCGTTTATCTTAGTTGTTATTTCACCGCATGTTTCCGCGAGCGATTTTACCTGCGCTAAATCTTCGCTGCTCAAGGCCTGCCCCTTGGCGAGCTTGTTGGAAAGGTAACGGCAGTAATCGCCGGTGCGGTTCATAAACTGCGTCAGACCGGACGTGCTCTGGTACGATACGGGCAGCGCGGCTATAGAGCTTTCCGTTGTTCCCGTCTGCCGCCATACGTCGAGCAGCAGCACGGAATACTGGTTCCTGTCGTTTACCGCCTCGAGCTTGTCAAGCTTTGTTTTAAGGCTCTCTATATCGGTAACGAGCCCTTCGAAAGACTGCTGATAAAAGCCCGCCACCTGATTGTTAAGACGCCTGTTCTGGCTGTCGAGCACTACGGTGTATATTGAAAGCGCGACTATTATCAAGCCCGCGGCGATTGCCGCTATCCTTTTATAAATACTGCTCATTTATCCCTCCTATTTGCAGAAGTTGTGATCGCCTATTTCAGCGATTACCGGCCTTGACCACATCCACGAGTTGGCGCTTATCTTAAACGGATTGTAGTAAAAGAGCGCTCCCCCCGACGGATCCCATCCGTTAAAGGCGTCCCTTGCGGCGCGCAGCGACTCCTGGTCAGGCGCGAGGTCAATCTGTCCGTCGTCCACTACGGAGAACGCGCCCGGCTGGTAAATCACTTCAGAAAGGCTGTTGGGAAAGAGCGACGAATCGACGCGGTTCAGCACTACTGCCCCCACTGCCACCATGCCGGAGTAAGGCTCTCCCCGGGCTTCGCCGTATATCAGCCTTGCGAGCAGGTAAACGTCGTTGCTGTTCCCGTCGCCCGTGCCGTTGCCCGAGGAACCCGTGGGCGGCGCGACGCCCAGCTTCTCCGCAGTCTCGGCGCCCACTATGCCGTCTATCCTTATGCCGTGCTTCTGTTGGAACCAGATGACAGCGTCTTCCGTCTCTTTGCCGTAATGGCCGTCTATTGCGCCGAAGTAGTATCCCCAGTCGGAAAGGCGCCGCTGTATTTCCGCCACCTGGTCTCCCGAAGAACCGAACATATATGCCGCCGCCGGCACCGCTTCGCAACCATAAAAAAAGACCGTAAGCAATACGAGTATTATTGCCGCCGATCTCTTAACCAACCGTCCTTTCATGCCCTTGCTCCTTGTTTTTTTTGACGGCCGAAACGATTATTTACCGAATATGGCGCTTAAAAGCTCCGCGAACCACGACGTATATTCGTAATCATCTGTCTCCGATATCTCGGATATGCAAAGCGGCGGGAACATTACGCACCACCAGTTGTCCCCTTCGCCGCTTCCCAGCCTTATTTTGAGCGCTTCGTAGTCGCCCTCGGGATACGCAACGCCACCGTAGCTTTTTTCGGGAAAATGAGACTTCCCGAGCTCGGCGTCAGCGGTATAGCCGGCGCCGTCTTTTGCAAGCGTTTCGTTTGCCGTCGCTATTATTATCCCAAGGTTTTTTTCTATATATTCCTTTGCTTCCTCCTCGTTTTTACATTTAGTTATGCCGTCTTTAGTCGCTTCGAGCACGGCGTCGCGCACGCTTAACTTTATCTGCTGGTCGCATTCGCTGTTTGAATTTGCGATTATATGCAGCCTTAAAGGCTTGTCCGCACATGCGCTAAGCAACAAAGCGGCGAGCGCGATTAAGGCCGCAACCGCCGCAGCGCTTCTTTTATGTGACACTTTTCTTTCCTCTATTCAAAGTATTACATATGCATATGCAGTTTCAATTATTGCCATACGCCGCTAAAATATACGCGCTTATGAGCGTAAAAAAAGACGCTGCTTCCTAGAGGAGGCTAAAAGCGGCGGTTAAACGAGAGTCGTTAATATAAAGCCAAGGCACAGCCCGAGCATTGAAAAGAAGAGTTTATGCTCTTTGCCCGCGGAGGGTATGAGCTCTTTTAACGATATATATAGCATCGCGCCGCCCGCGAATGATATACACAGCGCTATCATCTCCCGGGAAATAGTGCCCACCGCCGTGCCGAGCAGCGAGCCTAAAGCTGTGGGCATGCCTGTTATAAACGAAAGAAACAGCACTTTGGCGACAGACGCGCCGGAGAGCTTTAACGGCAGGCCTACGGCTATGCCTTCGGGTATGTCGTGTACGAGCATCAAAAGCGAAAGCGAAAGCGCCAGCCTTCTGCTTTCTACGAGCGTAGAGCCTATGGCAAGCCCTTCGGGGAGATTGTGAAACGCAATGCCTATCAGCACTAAAAGGCCCATAGTGTACATCGACTTGGATTCTTCGTGCAGGAACAGCGGCGAGAGCATAGCGAACACGCTGCCTCCTATAACCGCGCCGCCCGCCATAACGAACACTCCGCAAAGCAGCGCGCTCTCTATAAGCATGTCGAAGAACACGACAGCAATCATCATGCCGCCGGCTATGGCGAGGAACGGGCGCGGCTCGGTTACCTTTTTGCCAATCAGCAGCGCTATAACGCCGCCTATGAGCGTGCCCGTCGCGCCCACTACGCAACCTATTATTCCGCTCTGTACGTACATAAAAAGACCTCGCTGGCCACGTTCTGCATATTGTTATGTATACGCGAAAATGCGGGCGCTATATGTATCATAAGTCTAAACAATCCTGGCTTAACATTAGCCGCTATTCGTTCACAAATCGCATAAGCTCGTTGTTGAACGCTTCGCGCCGGTCTATGAACAAAAAATGTCCGCAGTTTTCAAACGATACGAGCCGGGAGCCCCGTATGCTGTCGCGCTGGGCGATAGCCAAAGGAAACAGGCAGACCTTATCCTGCAAGCCGTGGAGTATTATCGTGGGAACGTTTATCGTTTTAAGATCGCTGAATAACTGTTCTTCGTTGAGCCACGTGTTTGCTATAGCGGCCGTTGCCCAGCCAGCGGCTTGCAGCCCAAGGCTGAATATCCAGTCGGAAAGCGGCTCCGAGACGGGGTTGTGGAATATCATATTGCCGAAGCCGCGCAGCATATTGGGGCGGTCGGTGTACGTGTTGTCGATGATGTCTAATACGGATTGGCGGGGAAGCCCATACGGGAAATACGGGCGCTTGATAAGGCTGGGAGCCGCGGCGGCGCATAATGCGAGCTTTTCCACGCCGTAGCCTCCGTGCCGCGCCATATAGCGCACGCATATTGCGCCTCCCGTTGAGTGACCGACCAGAGTAAAATTGGTTAATTGCAGCTTGCTGATTACGCACAGAAGGTCGTCGGAGAGCTGGTCGTAATCGTAGCCGGTCCACGGCCTGTCGGATTTGCCGAAGCCCCTGTAGTCGATGCCTATGCAGCGGCAGCCCATACCGGG
>JAEZIZ010000071.1 GCA_023415915.1 Bacillota bacterium
TACCGTGGAACCCGTCTCGCTAGAAATGAGCCACAGGCTCATTCCTTTAACGCTCGCTTCGAATCCCACTCTCAAAATCAAAAAACCGCCACCCATTTTGGGTGTCGGCTTTTAATGGCGGAGAGAGTGGGATTCGAACCCACGGTTGCTTGCGCAACACCGGTTTTCAAGACCGGCACTTTCAACCGCTCAGACATCTCTCCAAAGCATTGACAGTATAGCAAATCAAAAGCGTTTCCGTCAAGCTGATTAAAATGCCTTGGAAAAGCCGCTTTATATATTAAAATATCGGCATTCAGCAGGTTAAGTTTGCCGGCTTTCATATACCCGTAAATTTCTTATTAATCCGTGGGCATTCATATATAAAATAATAGACATTAAAAATGTACTACTGTTATTGAGAGTGCGAAAGACCTGTCAAATAAGTGCATGATATCTTAATTTCGTCTTCTTGCTCAGTTAAGACTGTATTGGTAATGTAAAGTTAGCTGATCTGTTCGCTTAAAAGAAAATTTATTGAAAGGCGAAAGCGATGTTCTGCTTCAATACCGCTATGCTGAATATAAAGCGGCATAAGCAAAAAGGCATACTCGTTGTGTTTATCTCTTTGCTTGTCGTCTTTTTTGTATTTATATACGCGGGAAGTATAATAACGAATCAAAGCCAGTATGACAACCTGCCGCGAGAACTGCCCGTCACCGCGCGCATTGAGAACCATAACGGCTCTCAGGTGGTAGGGCTCATAATAAGCGAGCTGATGATTGGCAAAATCAAAAATTCGGGCTTTGCGAAAGACCTTTACTATTCGACGCGGATTGCCGCAAATTTCTCCTCTATGCCGGACGAAAAGAACGCTTTAATAAATATTCAAATACGCTGCGTCAACGATATAGAAGCCGTTCCGAACTATAAAGACAGAAATCTAAAGCTGAAAAACACGGTCGATACAGGGTTTCTTCACGGGAAGGACGCACTGTGTATAGCGGACGAGTTATTCCTGCAGAAAAACGATCTTGTTGTCGGCGATACCATTGCATTAAACATCTATGGCTATCTCTACGACTCGTCGACCGAAAGGTTCAGATTCGTACCGTTGGGCTCATGCAGCCTGCTTATCGTGGGCAGCATATCTTCCTCCGCATCGGTGGAGGACTTGAGCATGATGGATATACTTTGCCCCATCGAATGGGCGAAGGAAAAAATTCTTGAGGCGGGCGAAAGCTTTTATTATGACTCCGCAAGGTTTACCGTTTCCGACCCGATGAACTTAAACACGTTCAAGGCGGCTATGAAAAAGTGTTTTTTGCTGCCCGTCGAACCGCTTTCAGATTATTCGGTTGCCGGAATAGCGCTCAGAGTGCAGGACGAGACGTTTATAAAAACGGCGACGCGTTTAAAAAGCAGCCTTACGCTGCTCTATGCGTTTGCTCCCGTAGTGTTTGCCGTTATAGCGCTTACCGGATATGCCGTGTCGTACCTTCTGATGCAAAGCAGGCGGGCTGATATAGTTATTATGCGCACTTTGGGAACAAGCCGGGCAGCCTGTATCGCGATAATGTTCCTGGAATTCGCGGTTCTTGGATTAGCAGGCGCCGTGCTCGGGACGTGCTGTTCGGCAATATTTATGGGCTTTACGGATTTAAGAGCGCTGCCTGTAGCGCTGCTGTTTATTGCAAGCTTCATGCTCGGCATTACCGGCGCGGCTTTTAAAATAAGCAGACGGACGGCAATGTCGGGGCTGGTTAAAGTGGAAGTATAAGGAGGCTGTATGAGTACGATTCTTGCCGCCGAGGACGTAAGCTATACGTATATAAGCAGGTATCAGCGCGTGGAGGCGTTAAAGCATGTAAGCTGCTCTTTCGAGGAGGGAAGCTTTTACGCGATAACCGGACGCTCGGGCAGCGGAAAGAGCACGCTTCTCTCGCTGCTTGCGGGGCTCGACATTCCCACGCAGGGCGATATATTCTATAACGGCAAAAGCCTTAAAACCATAGACCGCAACCGTTATAGGCGCGACACCGCTTCGGTAATCTACCAATCGTACAACCTGTTCCCGCTGCTCACCGCGCTGGAGAACGTAATGTATCCAATGGAGCTGCAAGGCAGGAAGCGGCGCGAAGCCGCGGCTGCGGCGGCGAAGCTGCTGTGCGAAGTAGGCATCGGAGAAGAGATGCACCGCAAGTTTCCGCAGATGCTCAGCGGAGGAGAGCAGCAGCGCGTGGCTATAGCAAGGGCAATAGGCGCGGGCGGAAAGCTGCTGCTGGCGGACGAGCCGACGGGCAACCTGGATTCCGCGAACGAAAAGATGGTAGTGGAGCTGATAAAGACGCTCGCGCACGAGCGATCGCTGTCTGCAATAGTCGTAACGCACAACGAGTATGTGTATTCCGAGGTGGACAAAGTCTTTGTATTGAGCGACGGAGTAATGCAAGCTTAGAGAAGGGAGGGCCTGTATGGTCGCTATAAGCAGCATAAAACAGCTAATGCGAACGCCAGTTAAGACGCTCTTCTTTTTCGTGCTGCTCATACTCACCGTAACCTTTCTGATGCTCGGCTTCAGCCTTTGGTCTACAGCGAATGAAAACATGCGGCGCCTTGAAAGCTCGTTCGTGACTATAGGCACGGTGGAGCAAAAAGCGACGTCGATGGAGACTTGGGGCTTATGGGACGCCGAGCTTAAAGAATATATCTACTCTACTTATCCGCGGCAGGGAGACCCCGTTCCCATATCCGTGCTCGACTTTCCGGGAGCGAATTATATCCGCAGGCCCGAAAAACACCCGTATTACTGCGCGTACGACCCAAGTTACAACATAATCACAGATCCTGCTGTTGCAGGAACGTTAAGTACCGACCTTATAGTTGAAATGCAGCCTGAGAAGGACTGTGAAACGGGCGATCCTGTGCCCGTGACGATAACGAAGGTATTGATGGGCAATGAAACGTACGTTGGCTTCAAAATTATGTTCTGTAACCATTACGAGGAAAAGACGTATAAGCTTTATGCGGGTAAAAAGTATATCGTCGGCTTGTATTATAATTACTGGCATAAAGGATACGAAGAGTACCTCGAATATGCTCCGTGGGGCGTCCGAATATCGCAGCGGACTAAAGACGGGAAACGAATTGAAAGCGAAATAGATACGCAAATCCCGTGGGATGAAGTGACAGACGGTTTTTATGATACGCCAAAAGGCAAGGCCTGGTTCGAATATATAAGCTTCTTTAAAAAATCCTTATGGCACACAATTCCCGTCATACCGACAAACTTCACAAAGCTGCTGATGCCGTTCTTCAATGGCGAGGCGCGGGTGATAGAAGGGCGGGATATAACGGACGAAGAGTACGCAAACGGCGAGTATGTCTGCCTCGTGTCTAAAGGTTTTGCGGAAAAGAACAATCTTACTGTCGGCTCAAAACTGCGTCTCCCGCTCATATATGCGGATTACGCGTTGCAGTCCAGCGCGCGTTTTCGCCCGGAGGGGGAATACGGCAGCCATCCCTACCTTAATGCCAAAGGTGAATCTTATTCCCCATTTGCAAACGACGTTTACAGTATAGTCGGCATATACGACGTCGCCGCGGCGTACGAATACTCGCCGTATACGCTGGGAGGGAACGCCGTTATCATACCGTCGGCGTCCGTGAGAAACAGTGACGAAAATAATATTATGTCAGCCAGTCCTTATATGGAGGGATACTCCACCTCGTTCCAGATACCCAACGGCACGATAGACAAATTCATGGCGGTGTGGGAAGCGCAGGGCGTGGACGACTTGGAGATAAAGTTTTACGACAGGGGCTATTCAAAAATAAAGGCCGGTCTTGACGAGATGAAAAGCATGGCGATACTTATGTTCACTGTCGGGGCGGTGACTACGCTGTTCGTGATAATGCTGTTCTGCAACCTGTTCATTACCAGGCAGCGCAGGCGCACAGCCATTGAGCGCTCACTCGGTTTAAGCAAAGCGCTGTGCACTATATCTTTGCTTTTAGGGATACTCGTAATAGTCATACCCGCTTATATTGCGGGCGCCGCCGGGAGCAACGCTCTTACCGGTTGGGCAGTCAGGGCCATGAATGCGCCGCGCGCGGAAGAGGCGTTCGATACAACGTACAGCGATTGGGCAAACACCGCAGACGACAACCTTGAAGCTGCTGCCGAGATTTCGGCGGCCGCGGGACCAACATACCTTGTCGGCGCCTGCGTAATACCGGTCGCGCTTATAATAGCGTTTGCGGCAATACGCGGCAACCTTAAGGAAGAGCCGCTGAAATTGCTGAGCGAAAAAGAACGTTAGTGACAGACGGCAGCTTTTTCGTTTTTCCTCCTCATAAAAGCGGGCGGATGCGCCCGCTTTTATTTGTATAAGAAAACCCCGCGTTAGACGTGGGGTTCAGAAAAGCTTAAGCGATGAGGCAAGACATAAAAACTCCTTTTGATTTAAAATGAAGTGCGGTCTGGCAACTGCACTACCATAAATCAAAAGGAGGATAAATAACATGAAGGATGTACACAGCTTATCACATACGAGGTGGAACTGTAAATACC
>JAEZIZ010000018.1 GCA_023415915.1 Bacillota bacterium
AGAACGGTTATATTGAAAGCTTTAACGGAAAGTTCCGGGCAGAGTGCCTTGACCAGAACTGGTTCAAAAACCTGGCGGAAGCGAAGGAAATCATTGAAGACTGGCGATTGGAGTACAACCACATCAGCCCGCATACGTCATTGAATAATATGACGCCCAATGAATATGCACTGATGATTTCATGTGATTCCTAACATTCTGAATGTGCGAAAACAGGGGGCAGGTCAAAACCCGTATCGTGCCATGCTTCACCAAAGTTCTTTTTGTTTTCGAGCTGGCGGCTCTGCTCGGCCTGAAGAGCTAAGAACAAACCATCCGGCATGAAGAGCTTTCTTTTGGATGCATTCGTCTTCGTATCCTTGACCACGATTTCCGATCCGACCTGCGTCATGGCTCGGCAGATACGAAGCGTCCGTTTCTCAAAATCGATGTCCTGCCATTTCAGCCCGCTGATTTCTTCGCGGCGCAGACCTAAATATGCACCTAACTTCACCGCTGTTTCCAACCGGTTACCTTCCACCAACCGAAAAAGTATTTGAAGCTGTTCCGGTGTATAAACACTGGCCTCATGCATTATCTTTTTCGGCCGGTCAACACCTTCCATTGGATTCTTCAGTATGTACTCCTGCCTGACGGCAGCCTTCAATGCTGAGTTGAGTAAATCATGGTGCTTGAGAACGGTGTTTGGAGACAGGTTATTCTCTTCCATCAGCGTCATATAAAACTTCTGGATATGCATGGGCTTGAGCCTCTGCAGCTTCACTTTGCCTAAGAGCGGAACTATGTATCGGTCAATCATGTTGATATATCCATAGACGCTGGTTTCCGCAGCCCGAGGCATATACATGTTCTTCATCCAATACGACAGCCACTCAGACAATGTCATCTCCCTTGGCTTGACGACCGTACCGTCTTCCATGGCCACGTCATGGCGGGCCAGCATCAGCTCTGCTTCTTTCCGGCTGGCATACGTCTTGTGCTTGCGGACGCGCCGTCCGTTCTCATCAAAGCCGAATTCAAAGCAAACGCGAAATTTTCCGTTATCCAGTTGCATCACAGAACCATGAGCCATTATTTTTTACCTCTTATCAAGAATTCTTCGTGGAGTCGATCAATTCGTTCAGCTTTAGCAAATGTATTGCGGAATGTCTCCAAAGCATAATGTTTTATATTCTCAATGCTGAGTGAATACTCGATAAAGTATTCTGCTGTGCCACACAGAAGCATTATCGCAGAAAGAACATGCTGTGGTCTTGGGTTCGAGTGTTTAAACATTAGCTCATAAGATTGAGCCTCACTATTATATCTTAAATCCTCAAATAGTAGGCTCTGCCAATTTCCATGAACAGAGTGATGTGTTTCACCGAATAAAAGATCATATGATTCCTTAGAATAAAATTCATTCAACTTTTCTCGTAATGTAATTCTCCCCCATTTGTTCTTTTTGGGATCTAATTGAATCTCATCTATGCTACAACCTGATTCTATAAATGAATTTAATATTGACTTAATCATCCTGCCTTCAATGGGTATTTTTTCACCCCTTTCTTCTGCATTTCTTTGAAGTGTACTAAGTACTTTCTTTTCGGTTATCAAAGAATATTTTATGTACTCATCAAAGAGTTCCTGCGAATCTTTTATAATTAAGTACTGTACGTTAACTATCGTCTCTAGAACACTTCTAAGTAGTATCTTTGCAGCTTCACCACGCCTTTTGCAAATCAACTCCATATATGACTGAAACAATTTGATTGAACGTAACATAAGTCCATAGACAATAGCATCTTTCCTGTCAAGTGCCATAGTAGTTATACTTGGGTCCTCGTTTATACCTACTAGCAAGAAGGTATTAATAATAATTTCATTTGATAAATTAACACTTTCCGTCATAAATTCATCTTCGTGTTTTGCATTTTCTAGACGGATGAAATTTACTTCTTGATCAACAAAGCTTTCACTTGACATATCACAAAGTTCCTTTAAGTTTTGTCTACTTTTTCCTCTATGTCAACTATTATAATGCGTCTTTTAAAAATTGTCTACTTATGTGTCTACTGAGATTACTACGAATTTAAAATATCTATATATAGTGCATAATATAGCAGAAAAACCACCATATATGGTGGTTTTTCATTAATTTTCTGGTGGAGGCGAGGGGAGTCGAACCCCTGTCCGAAAGTCCCAGCGCTTAATTTTCTCCGGGTGCAGCACAGGTATTGGTGTTTCCCTCCGTCACGCCCCATGTGCAGGCAATGACGGTCGGTAGCTTCATAGTCCCTTCCCCCGCTCAAAGCTTTGCGGAGGCGGTTCCCCTAGTTAATGATGCCTTGGCCCCGGCGTTTAGGGTGACACCGGCAAGACATTACGCCGCTCTTAGGCAGCGTAAGCTAGTTGAGAATTGTCTGCAACTAAATTTAAGGTCCGGATTTTTAATGCAGCATTCCGGGACTGCGACCCGCTTATCAAGCTCCGGCAACCCCCGTCGAAAGCCAAATACGCCCCCGTACTTTTGCCCCAAAAAGTCTCACGGCTTTTTGGGGACCCCTTGGGTCACCTCGCCATTTTTCTGGCGATCTCTTTCTTTCTCTCAGCGTCCTTTTCAGCTATATCCTGACGCTTGTCGTAAAGCTTCTTGCCTCGCGCCGCGCCTATCTCCAGCTTTACCATACCTTTTTTCAGGTACACGGAGAGAGGTATAAGCGTAAAGCCCTTCTGCGCGACAAACGATAAAAGCTTTACTATCTCCTTCTTGTGCAGCAGCAGCTTTCTTACCCTTAACGGCTCCTGCCCCCAGGAATTCAGCTTCTCGTACGGACTTATGTGCATGTTATGTATAAAGGCTTCCCCGTCCTTTATACGCACAAACGCGTCCTTTATGTTTGCTTTGCCCGCACGTATGGATTTTACTTCGCTGCCGGCAAGCGCTATCCCTGCTTCATATACGTCTTCTATAAAATATTCGTGGTACGCTTTTCTGTTCTTAATCAGCACCTTGACCGCTTCGCTCACAAAACCACCCTCAATTATCACCCCAACAAGTTTTACAACTTGTTGGGGACCCCGTATACACACTCCAAAAAGTCTTATAACTTTTTAGGGACCCCGTATACACACTCCAAAGCATTCCGATTCTTTGGCGCCGCCGTTATACCGGCTCGAATTCTATCCTCGGAGGACAGACGCTAACCGCCACTACGCGCACCCGCATCTCGTCGCCAAGGCTTATCTTCCGCCGTTTGCGCTCTCCAATGACGCAGTATAGTTTTTCGTTGTAAACGTAGAAGTCGTCCTGCAGGGATGATAATGGTATCACACCCTCCACTGTATTGTCAAGCTGCACAAAAAATGCATTTTTTGTGACTCCGCTTACTATTCCGTCAAACTCCCAGCCTTCCTTGCCGCGCATAAATTCGGCCCGCTTCATGTCGTCTACGGCCCGCTCGGCCTCCATTGCCAGGCGCTCCCTTATGCTCGACTGCTTCGATATCTCCTCCACCTGCCGCTCGAGCGCTGCCAAAGTTTTATCGGTCAGCCTGCCGTGCATGTCGTGTTTTATTATCCTGTGCACCTCAAGGTCCGGGTACCTTCTTATCGGCGACGTGAAGTGGCAGTAATACCGGAACGACAGCCCGAAATGTCCCTTGCACTCGGGCGAGTACTCCGCCTTTTTAAGCGAACGCAGCATTATCTGGTTCACTATGTTCTCGTGCGGCGTGCCTTTGATGTCCCTCAATATGCTCTGCAGCACTTTTGGATGAATATCTTCCACCTTGCCCTTTATCTTTCCGAAGTTTGAATAGAACGCGGCAAACGTCCTTATCTTCTCGTCGTCGGGCTGCTCGTGTACGCGGTACACGAAAGGTATCTCGCGCCAGAAGTATTCTTCGGCCACGGTCATATTCGCCGCGAGCATGAACTCCTCAATAAGCCGCTCGGCTTCGCCCCTCTCGCGCGGCCCTACGTCCGTGACATTGCCGTGCTCGTCGTATGTAAACGCCGTCTCTTCGAGCTCAAAGTCTATGCTTCCCTTTTCTTCGCGCCTTTTGCGCAGCAACGCCGCTAGTTCCCTCATTTCCGCGAGGTCGTCAGTTATATCGTCATATTTCTTTAATAGTCTCGTATCGCCCGCAAATATCGCGTTGACGTCGGAATATGTCATCCTGTGCTTCGACTTTATTATACTCTCGACTATTCTGGACTTTTGCACCCTTCCGTTATCGTCTATCGTCATTATACACGACAGCGTCAGCCTGTCTGCGCCTTCCGAGAGCGAGCATATGCCGTTAGAAAGCGCTTTGGGAAGCATCGGTATCACTCTGTCGGCAAGGTATATGCTGGTTCCGCGAAACAGTGCCTCTTTATCGAGCACGCTTCCCTGCCTCACGTAATGCGCCACGTCCGCTATGTGGACGCCCAGTTCATAGCCTCTCTCAAGCCGCCTGATCGACACGGCGTCGTCTAAGTCTTTAGCGTCCGCACCGTCTATCGTGAACACGTTAAGCAGCCTGAAATCTTCCCTGCCCTTGGCGTCCGGCTCCTCCTTTGAAAGCTTTTCGGCTTCTTTCTCCGCTTCTTCAGGGAACGCCCCCGGCAGGTTGAACCTTTTAACGCAGCTGTCCACCTCTACCTTGCTGATGCCCGCAATGCCTATTATCTCTATAACGCTGCCCTGTGCGCTCTTAGCACCCTTGGCGCGTTTGTCCACCGTTATCACGACCTTCTGGCCGTTTTCCGCACCGTTCAAATTCGCCTCGGGTATATATACGTCCTCGAGCCTCTCGTCGTCGGGTATAACGAAATTGCCCGACAGCGTACCCACTATCTGCTTTGTGCTCTCTTCAAGCAGCCTTACTACTTCGCCTTCCCTTTTCCTGCCGCTCTCCGCCGAATTCATCAGCCGCACTTCCACGAGGTCGCCGTTCATAGCGCCCATCTTGTTGTCCGCCGATATGAATATGTCGCCTTCGCTGTCCGGAAGAAATGCAAACCCTAAGCGCTTAACTTCAAGCCTGCCCGTGTAACGCCCAAATTTCCCTGGCAAATACAGCTTGCCTTTATTGGAGGACAGCACCTTTCCTTCGCTTATCAGCTCTTTTACGGCTTCCCTTATATCCGCCGCGTTGAAGCCCGCGCCCAATGAAGCCGCTAATTCGTCGAAATCGGCCTTCTTTTTGTATTCCGAGAGCTTATTCAATATTTGTTCTTTTATGTCCATTTTACTCCTTGTCTGATTATAGCTTAACCAATTACGCGCGGATTTTTCAGCCGCAAATTAAAACGCCTATCCGTAAATCCCGGAAAGGCGTCGATGGTTTCAAGTTAAAGATTACTGCCCTGCTGACACATCTGGCGAAGCCACTGCGCTGGGCGAGCTGCTCGGCACTTCGAGCGGCTGCGGCGTCGCAGATACTTCTGCCGTCGCCGTCGGGGCAGCCTTTTCACCGGTCGAACTCGGCATTGCATATACCTGGATAAGAACAAGCGCTATGGCAAGCACCATTATGCCTACCGCGGATATCTTTGTCAGTTTCTTCAGCGTCTTCTCATAGCTCTTCGCCTTTGACTTTCCAAGAAACGTCTCCGCGCCTCCGGCTATTTCGCCCGAAAGCCCTGCCGTCTTGCCTGATTGCAGCAGCACTACCGCGACGATAAACACGGAAAACAGACAAAGAAGGATCTCAATCACAAGTACTACAGTGTCCATTTCTACCTCCAAAAATCTACAGCAGACGTATTCTAACATGCAAGGCGGTAAAAATCAAGAAAAATTATATTGAAGCATATTACGTATATGTACCAAAACGCCGGTGAAACAATATTGAGTCTGAGCGTTCCAAACGCTTTCCCACATCACAAGACAAAATTATGCGCCTTACGGCGGCAGGGCGCTTGCAACTGGCGGGCGCTAAGTCCTGAGAAGCTTGCGCCGCTTTAGTCATAGTATCAGCTTCAAAAGCAATAAAAGTATTATGCCGGGCAGCCCAAAATAGCCCGCGATAAGCGCGCTTAGCGGGTTTATAGGAATAGTCACGGAAAAAATGCCGCCGATAATGTTGATCAGCAGCAGTACCAGTCCTCCGAATATGCCGTTTATTATAAGCTTGAGTATGATTTTCAAGGGGGCGAGAAGAAGCCATCCGGTGAAGTAAAGCAGTATGAGACCGAGCGCAAAAAAGAGTATTACCTGGAAGTCGATTCCCAGCCCCATATCAACGCCCCCTTAAACTTTAGCGATATTAAGTCTTTCTTATGCTATGTCCATGGTAAACAGCTTCTGTTTTTCAGCCTTCTAAGCACCCCAAAAAGCCTCACGCCTTCTCGTGGCCAATACCTCCTAAAAGCTTTTAGGCTTTTTTGGCAACCTCGTTAAAATAATATGCCTTTTTGGGCTGTCCTATGCCAGAATAAAGCGGTACGGCGAAGAGTCAAAATTCAGGGCAACAGAAAACCGGCGTCTGTGTCAGGACGCCGGCTTTAAACTTTGGTTAACGTTTCTCAGGCTTTATTAGCGCATCCAAGAACGTATTCTATCTTGTGCTTGACGAGCTGCTTTATAGCCTCTCTTGCGGGCTTTAAGTACTGCCTCGGGTCAAAATCCGATGGATGCTCGGCGAAATGCTTTCTTATCGTGCCCGTCATTGCAAGACGCAGATCCGAGTCGATGTTTATTTTGCAGACGGCGCTACTTGCAGCGCGGCGCAGCATGTCTTCAGGAACGCCCTGCGCGCCCGGCATATTGCCGCCGTACTTGTTTATCATGTCAACAAATTCAGGTATAACGGACGACGCGCCGTGAAGCACTATCGGGAATCCCGGAAGCCTCCTTGCTACTTCGTCCAGTATGTCAAAGCGCAGCTTCGCTTCACCCTTGAATTTATACGCGCCGTGGCTCGTGCCTATCGCTATCGCGAGCGAGTCTACGCCGGTCCTTGAAACGAACTCCTCGACCTCTTCGGGGCGGGTATAAGAGCCTTCGCCCGCGGCTACCTTCACATCGTCCTCAACACCCTCAAGGCGTCCGAGCTCGGCTTCAACGACAGCGCCTTTCGAGTGCGCGTATTCCACGACTTTTTTCGTAACGGCTATGTTTTCTTCAAACGAATAGTGAGAGCCGTCTATCATTACGGACGTGAACCCGCCGTCCACGCAGTCCTTGCAGGTCTCAAAAGAATCGCCGTGGTCGAGATGCAGGCATATGGGCAGCCCGGTATCTTCCAGCGCGGCTTCGACAAGCTTGCGAAGATAGATAGGGTTGGCGTATGCGCGCGCGCCCTTGGAAACCTGAAGTATAAGCGGGGCGTTGAGCTCCTTCGCTGCTTCGGTTATGCCCTGCACGATCTCCATGTTGTTGACGTTGAAAGCGCCTATAGCGTATCCGCCGTCATAAGCCTTTTTGAACATATCTTTTGTAGTTACCAGTGGCATGTGGTTACCTCCTTGAAAGTAGATAATGAAAACCTCTGTGGAAAATTATATCTCATATTCTTTGCTATTTAAAGAAGAAAATTCGGTTTTGGCTGAGTTTACACATTTTATTGTCCGTTTTTTGTTATTATTGTATAATATCCGCGGAGGTTTCTTATGCTCAACGTTGTGGTAGTGGACGCCCAAGGCGGAGGCATGGGCGCGTCTATAGTAAAATCGCTTGCCGACAAATATGGCGGCCGCATAAACATAATCGCCGTAGGCACAAACGGAATAGCAAGCGCCGCAATGAAAAAGAGCGGCGCCTCGTGCTGCGCCACCGGCGAAAACGCCGTCTGCTTCAACGTTCGCAGCGCCGACGTTATTATCGGCGGCATAGGAATAATAGCCTCCTGCGGCATGATGGGCGAGATAACGCCCGCGATGGCAAGGGCGATAGCCGAGAGCCCCGCGCAGAAGATACTTATACCCATTTCCAAGTGCAATATACTGATACCCGGCGTAATGAGCACGGGCGCTAAAGAGCTTATCGAAATGGCCGTCGACGCTCTCGCCGCTTTTCTATGACGCTTTTATAACAGTTTTCTGCAATATGCCGGAGTCGCATACACCAGCGGCGCTTTCGCTTGGCGCTATAACATACAGCATTACAGTGCAGCCGTACTGCTCCAGGTATTTTGCGTATATCCTTCCGTGCATGTTAACGGTCGCAAAATCTTCCGGCACTTCCTTCATGGGTCTCCCGTACTGCAAATACGGCGTTTTATCGCTTTTAAAATTGTGCGCGCAGCCGCTTGCGCTCAAAGCCGCGTCTATCCTCGTCCAGCCGCCGCTGCCCGCTATGCTCGCGTCCTCCTGCGTTTGTACGCTCCCCACGCTGAACACGGGCTCTCTGCAGCCGAACGCCGCGAGCACCAGCTGCGTGTAATCGTAGTTAACCGCCTTTGCCACTTCGTCCATATCGAGCTTGCCGTCCGAAAAACCGAACGCGCCGTCTTTCTTTTTCACCGCGTAAGCGCCGTAGAACGACGAATATTTATCGCTTTCGGTATCGTATATCGACGACGTGCGCGTTACCGGGTCGAACGCCCCGAAGTTGTACATTATGGACATATCGGCGTCTATGCCCGACCAGCCCCTGAATCCCGTTGCGTTATATATCAGCACAAAAGGGTACCACCCCTCCCCCGAGGGCATGTCAATGCTGAATCCGTTTTCGCGCATTACGCTCGACGCGCTGTGCTGTCCCGAGTAAATACCCATTACTATGTAGCTCTGCAGCGGGTAGAAGAACCAGAATATCAAAAAGCCGACAATCAACAACAGTAAAAGCGCTAACAGTTTTCTCATGGGGAGAGTATACCACAGGTTTCACCGGCCGCATACCCTCCTTGCTTGCATTGCGGCGCTCGTAAACGTATAATTAACCCGATAAAACATGCAAGGAGTAGCGTTTGAGAGAGAACAAAAAAACGCGCGTCGTGTGCGGCATGTCGGGAGGCGTGGATTCCGCTGTCGCGGCATACCTGCTGAAGCAACAAGGGTATGACGTCGCCGGCGTGTTCATGAAAAACTGGCAGGACGACGGCGAAGGCTGCAGTGCAGCGGCGGACTTTGAAGACGTAAAGAGCGTGTGCGCGGCGCTCGATATACCCTATTATACCGTGAACTTCGAACGCGAATATTATGAGCGCGTGTTTAAGTATTTCCTTGAGGAATACAGGCGCGGCCGCACGCCCAACCCGGACGTGATGTGCAACTCGGAGATAAAGTTCGCCGCGTTCCTCGAACACGCCAAAAAGCTGGGAGCAGAAAAAATAGCCACCGGCCATTACGCGCGTACGGGCGGTGAGTTCGGCTCGCGGCTTATTAAAGCCGTCGATGCGAATAAGGACCAGACGTATTTCCTTTGCATGCTTTCTAAAGCGCAGATTGAGAGCGCAATGTTTCCTATAGGCGGTATGAAGAAGGACGAAGTGCGGAGCCTTGCTTCTTCGCTCGGCCTTTCGGTAGCCGGGAAAAAGGACTCCACCGGTATATGCTTCATAGGTGAAAGAAAGTTCCGCGATTTCCTGAAAAACTTTCTGCCCGCGCAGCCGGGCGATATAAAAACTCCGGACGGCAAAGTAGTGGGCACGCATCAGGGCGTTATGTATTACACTTTGGGGCAGCGCCGCGGCCTCGGCATAGGCGGCAGCTCCGAGGGGACGGGCGAGCGCTGGTTCGTGGTGGATAAGGATGTACGCACCAACACGCTGTACGTGCAGCAGGGCGAGACGGACGCGCTGTATTCCAAAGCGCTGCTCGCCACCGGCATGAACTATATAAACGGACGGCCCGAAGGGACTTTCGAGTGCTGCGCGCGTTTCCGCTATCGCCAGGGCGACCAGAAGGTGAGCGTCTCGCAGAAAGGACAAGGCGAATACATAGAGTTTGAGAAGCGCCAGCGCGCCGTAACGCCCGGGCAGTACGCCGTGCTGTATTTGGGCGACGAATGCATCGGCGGCGGCGTGATAGACGAAGTATATTTTTAAGGAGTACAATATGGCTTACATACCGTCGTCAGACGAAGAGGAACAGTTTTTAAAGAATTATGACCCTTCAAAGTACCAGAACCCGGCCGTGGCAGCCGACACCGCGCTGTTTGCGCTCGACGGAGACGTTTTAAAGCTGCTGCTTATAAAGCGCGGCGGGTACCCTTATAAGGGCAAGTGGGCGCTACCCGGCGGCTTTGTTGACATTGACGAGGACATAAAGGACAGCGCCGCTCGCGAGCTGTTTGAAGAGGCGGGCATTGACGGCCTCTATCTCGAGCAGGCTTTTGTTTGGGGCAGGCCGGACAGGGACCCGCGCTCGCGTGTTATTACGGTTAGCTACATATCGTTTGCGGATTTTGCGGCGATAAAGCCAAAGGCGGGCGACGACGCGGCACTTGCCGAATGGTTCGCGATTAAAGAATATAACATTACCGAAAAAGACGGCTTTACGTATATCGATTACACGCTCGAAGGCCCCGAAGTGCTGAAACCTTCCGTGAAATTCCCGTCCGGAAGGATGCAGGAGATAACGTGCGTAGAAAGAAGCGGCCTTGCTTTTGACCACCCTGAGTCGATAGCGTATTCGTTTGAGCTTCTTAAACAGAGAGTAAAATATGGAAGGTTTTTGGAGTTCGCGCTTACCGATAGCAGCCTTCGCGAGCGCGCAAGAAAAGCGATACTTGGTTAAACCTCTTTTCTTCTTATAACAAACGGCAGCACATTGTACGCTACAGCGCAGCCCAACAATCCCGCTACGCACAACGCCGGGTCGAGCGTTTTTATGGACGACAGCCACCTTGACGGCAGCAGGTAAGTGACCATGTTGAGCGCTCCTCCCGACGGGAGCTTTACAAGCAGCGAGCCGAACATCACGTTCGCTATCGTTATCACCGATATAAGCAGCATCAGCACCGTCTGGTTGTTTATCTTTGCTATCAGCGAAGCGACGCCGCCGTACGAAACAAGGTACAGCGCGAACATCACGGCCATAGGCGCTATTATCCCGCCCGCGCCCGCTATGCCGAACGCAACGAGCGGCACCGCGACTATCGGCAGTATATACACCGTATCGGCGACCGTGGTCGAAAAGCGGAAAAGTTCCATAGAGAACGCGCGCGATTTCAGCCGCGCCGGAAAATCTGTTTCCCTTCCCGACACGGTAAGTCCGGTAAGCATGAAAAAGCACACGAGCGCGCACAGCAGGTAAAGCGACGTAAACGCCGCGTCCATTATAGGCGTTACCTCCTTTGTGCTTCCCGCCTCGTTTATCCGTTCAATAGATAGTATAGGATTGTCCGTGCCCGCGTTCGCGTCCTCAAACACTCTTTTATAAAGCTCTTCTCCGCCGAGCTTTTCCGCCTCTTTGGCGCTGTAGCACGTCGCCCACAGCCTCATTGCCTCTCCGCCCACGCTCTCGGATATCACACCCGCCGCCGTGCTGTACGGCGAGCGCAAAAGCTTAAGCGTATTGCCGAACTCGCCGTTTTTAATCGACTGCTCGAAACCCTTCTTTATCACGAACACGCCCTCGAGCCGGCCTGTCTGAAGGTTGGCGGTAAGCGTCGCCTCGTCGCCCGTAGTCACCCACACCACTTTAAGCTCCTCTACGTTTTTAAGCAGCAGGCGGGAAAACTCCGTGTTGTCCTCGTCAATCCAGCCTATTGGCACGGGCGCGTCGGGTATGATAAGGCCTATGAACGGCGCGGCCGCTACGAGCAGCGCGAGCGCGAAAAACACCAGCCCGCGGGCCGAAGTAAACAGATGTTTAAGCCTGTATTTAAATGTCGAACGAAACAGCTTCATTCCGTTCTCCTTTGAAAGCTCTTAATGCTTATGGGCAGCATCAGCAATATGTATGCGGCGAATATCCCGGCGAACGCCAATGTGCCGCCCGCGCTCCCGTCGAACAGCCCGGCAATGCCCAGCTTTAATGCCTGAGCCAGCGGCGTGTAAAAGGATATGTCGCGTATTACTGACGGCATGTACGCGGAAGGTATTATAAGCCCGCCCGCAAGCGATAGCGCAAGCACGCCCATAAACGATATTCTTACGGCAAGCTGCGGCGTTTTGGAATAAAGCCCCGCTAGCATCATGCCAAGGCTTAGAAACAGGCAGAGCAGCAGGCCAAACAGCAGCATGATGAGTATGCTGCCCGAAAACTCCGTTATCGCGCCCGTTATCGCGCAGAACGCTACCGACAGCACGGCGTACTCCACAAACAAGAACGCGCCGCCGGCGAGCCATCTTGAGACAAAGCACGTTGCCGGCGTGTTGCCCGATAGCAGCTGACGGTGTATCAGCCCCGTCTCATAATCGTCGGCAGTTATGCGCGCTATAGGCATGCCGCCCAATGCGACAAATAGTATCAGAAAGCTTACGGCGTAGTACTGTATAGGCAGCGCGCCGCCCAGAGGCGACGTTATATCAGTATCCTCATAAAGCGCCGCCCTTGAGAGCACGCTCGTAAAGAATACATTCGTCGTACTGCCGTATAAGTCCGCAGCAACCGCGGGGTCAATTCCCGCTTCCACGCTGCCGTAGTACAGCACGTTGACTGCGTGCTGCGCGTGGCTGACTAATTCCACGCCCGAGCTCAGCGTCTCGTAAAGCAGCGCGTCCTCAAGAGGCATATTTTGATTGCCGTAATATGATATGGTGGCGCTGCCGCCGCTGCGAAGCTCACTTTGCATGTTTTTTGGTATGTGTATATAAGCCGCCGCGCCCTGCTCAACGGCTTTCATGCCCTCGCTTTCGCTCTGGACGAACTGCGTGGTGATAAGCCCGCCCAGCGACCTGCTCTCTATAAGGCTCTTTAATATCGAGGCCGTTAGCTTATCGTCGTCTTCGCAGTACACCGCTACGCTGAAGTTGTTCGTACGCACGTCCGCAAAAAAATACGGCGCCACGGCAACCGATATCAGCGCCACGAAAACAAGCGGCGCAAGCAGCGCTATTATAACGGCCGTCCTATTCTGAAACAGCCTTTTTATATCTACGCCAAGCAGCTTTTTCATCCGTATCTCCCGCAGAAAGCCTCGCGGCGTCATGGCGCCGTTTCTACAGTCTATCGCCTATTTCACCGAAATTGAATATGCCCTGGCCTGGTGTGAACATTCTAAACATGTCTTCGAGTTTGCCCCAGTCTTTTTCGTATATATCGCTCCAGCCCCTTGTTTCTTTAAGCGCGCCGAGACCTCCGCCTATTCTTATTTCGGCCTCTAATTCCATATCTAAAGACACTTTATCAGCGCTATCGATCATACCGGACACGTCGGCGTCCACATCGATTCCGCCGGCAACGGAGTATTTCCCGCCTTCATTGAAAAACTCAACCGCAATACTGATATTCTGTGTGAGGCTGTCCGAGCTCGTATCGCTCTTCTGTGTAAACTTGTCGTCCTGCCAGCTTGTACGATAATTGCTTTGAGACGCCTTGCCGTCTATGACTGTCTTTACGCTTGCAAAATTGTCGTTGCCGCTGAACTCCGACATATAAGTATAATCGACGCTGACGTCGTTGCCGGTACATACAAATGAAATGCCCGCATACTCGCCGTCCCTTTTATATACCGACCACGATATGCGGCTCAAGCTTCCCGACTCCAGCGCTTCATCGAGGCTCTTGAATCCGTCGTCAGTCGTTACGGCTTCAATGCCCATAAAGCCGGTAAACGTGTCAAGCAGCTGCTGTATGCTGCGGCTGAGCTTTTTGTCGTTTTCGATGTATTGCTTTAAGCTGCTTAACACCTCTTTAAGCGCCGCCGCATCGAGCTCGGTCGTTACGGTGTCCATGTTTACCGTCTTGCCATCGCGCGGGCTGTAAACGTCCCGCTTCTCCGTCATTGTATACTTATCGGGCACTGACGCAGCCAGCGCCTCAATCAGCCCCATTGTCAGACCGTCGTTTTTGGGCAGGAACGGCAGCAGCGCGTGCAGCCTGTCTTTAAGGCTCATGCTGCCTTTAAGCGCTTCTAAGTCTACCCCCTCAATCGCCTTGCTCCCCGCCTGGCCCATTACGTCGACGACTACGTTGTTGTCTATAACATACGCCCCTGCGACTTCCATGCCGAGAGCGCTTACCTTCAGTCCTAAGTCCTTCATGTCATATTTCGCGTCGAACCCTATAGAAGCTCTGCTTAACGGTATGCCAGGCATATTCAGGCCGTCCATGCCCACATTAAGCTCGGACTCTATCTCAAACGGCTCTTCCTGCAGCCTTTTGCCTATCTCTTTCGCTATACGCCCCGTCTGGTTCTCTCTAGCCTCCTGCTGTTCAACGAAAAACTCGTACGCCGCAACAACGCCCGCGTTGCCCTTAAGGCCGCCGTTCTTGTTTTCATCGCGTCCGCCGCTTGCGCCTATTACGCCCAGCATCGCGGCTACTGTAGCCGTGACGCCGCATACGAACAACACGGCCAGCGTTATCCAGAGCCACAGCTTTCCCTTAAACACGGGCAGGCCCGCCTTGCTTCCTATCCCCGAAGCGCGCTCATCTCCTTTATTGCCGCCGGCTTCATATTCCATTGGGTTCCCTCCTCTAGGCCGTATAGTACCTTATAGCTTCGGACAGGCTGCGGTGCTCCGTGCCTGAAAAATCGATGCTTCCGTAATATGTAACCGAGCCGCCGCGTAATGCTATAAGCTCGTCCGCAAGCATGCTCATCTCTTCTAAATGGTGGCTCGTGAATATTATCGTTACCCCGTGCTTTTTCAACTCGTATAGATTTCCTATTATCCTGCGGCGGTTTGCGATATCCACGCCCGCCAGCGGCTCGTCGAGTATTAAAAGCGACGGGCGCAGCACCAGCGACGCCCCAATGTTGAGCCTGCGCTGCATACCGCCCGAAAGCTTGGACACCTTCTTTTTCTCCATGCCCTCGAGGCCAACGGCCCCAAGCGCCCATCTGTAAAGCGCCTCGTCCTTAGTCTTCATCCAGTAATACAGATTGTCTTTTACAGAGAGCTCCTGCATCAGCGCGATGCCCTGCGGCACGTAACCTATCCTCTCCCTCGCTGCGGCCGGGTTTGCCAGCGCGTCTATGCCGTCGATAAAAAGCGTTCCCGAATCGGGCTCGGAGGCGGTGGCAAGCACTTTTAACAGCGTCGTCTTGCCCGCGCCGTTTTCACCGGCCACGGCCAGCGCACTGCCTCTTTTTAAGTTTATGCTGATATCTTTCAAATAAAGCGTTTTGCCGTATGATTTGAAAAGGTTGCCAGCTACGACCAACTTACAGTACCTTCCTTTACTCTCATAAAACACTTTTGGCCTGTATATGCTTACGCTAAACAGTATATCATTGCTTATAAAAGGAAGTCAAAGCGTTATATTATAACCGTTTGAGGCATTTAAACCCCATATAAAAAGTACTAGGCATACAGGTTTTTAGCTTACTGTGGTAATGTTTTATTTAAAATTAATAAAATTTCGAAGCTAAACCCCCGAATATAAACATGCCCTTCATCTGGACTCTGCCAGTGAAGGGCGAACTAGAATTCATAGAACTCTCGCAGTAGCGCCCAGCCGCCCGTACCGGAGGTACAACCGGGGCCCCCAGAGAGATAAATCTTTTTGGGGTGGTAGAATGGGCAAGACCCGATGACAAACATTAGCATGTCATCGGGTCTTGCCTTTATATATATCCCTTATTTCTTGTTGCTGTTGCTTTTGAATACGTTTATCACCGGCCTTTGAGTCTGTCCGTTCCCGGAAGCCTTTTCGGCGGGCTCCTTCGCAGCCGGGGCTGATACCTTCACCGCGGCGATAGGCTCCTGCGCCTTTTCGTCCGGCTTGGCTTCCTCGGCGTGCTCTTTTGCTGCCGGAGCGGAAGGCTCCGCTTTGCCTATTGCGCTCTCGTCTATATGGCCTCCTATGGTCATATTGCCTTTATACTGCGCTCCGTTTTCTATCTCCACCGATACGGCCTTAACGTCGCCTATCAGCTTCGCGCTGCTGAATATGCGCAGGCTCCCCGACACGTGTATATTGCCCCTAACTATGCCCGCCAACTGTACTTCGGCGCCCGATATGTTGCCGTCCACCAGAGCATCGATTCCCACATACACATTCCCCGACGCGCTTATATTGCCGTTTACCCTGCCGTCTATTTTAATATTGCTCTTCGTCTGAAGGTGCCCCTTTACAAAAGAATCTGCTGAAATATAAACATCCATCTTTGGCTCCTGAAATGCCGCTTTTCCCATCTTTTTTCTCCTAATCATTTTATTATTTGTATATCGTTACCGGCCTTTTGGCTATACGCGCCCGGCCAGGTATGCTATTCGCTTGTGCCCGGGCTCTGCATGCTTTGCTTAAGCTCATTAAGCTTTGAGCTAAGCGATTCTATTTCGCCTGCGTATGTTTCCGCCAGCGACGATTGTATCAGTATATCGCTTTTCAACTCGTTCGTCCTTGCCGAGTAATGCAGCGCTTGGAACAGCGATACGACTGTCATCACCGCAAACACCGCGATAACGAGCGCCGCCGCTGCCGCCAGAGATATAACGGTCTTGCGCGTTACATGAAACCCAAGCGTCTTTTTCCTCGCGTCGGTCTCGGACGCTATTATGACGCTGTAAACTTCTTTTTGGCGGCCCGTTCTGCCCGACTTTTTTATCCGCAGCCGCTCTGTAAGCCTCTGCTTTGCGTTTACAAGACGTTTAATCATTGCTTCACCCCCTGCGGCGGCTGGCTTGCCACGGCTTCTTCGGAGTACGGCCTGCCGCACATCGCAATTTTCCATCCGCCTCCGCTCCAAAGATCGCGTATTATGACGCGCCCTTTGCATGAGCTTGCTTCTATCGTCTTGTTATTGCCTATGTATATTGCGGCGTGGTGTATCTCCCTCCAGCGCCCGCAGCTGCAGCCCGTCTTTGCCCAGAATACGAGATCGCCGGGCTTTAAGTCCTTTTCTTCCACGACGTATCCGTTGCTGTGGCAGTACCTCGCCTGCTCGACGGACGTCATGGGTATCGGAACGCCCGCCTGATTGTACGACCAATATGCGAAATACGAGCAGTCCACGTAGTTGCCCGAGCCTCTCCTCGACTTCGAATAGGGATGCCCCAGCCGTATAAGCGCCGACTGCACTATAGCCGCACCCTTTGTGCCCTGCGGCAGGCTCGCTATTATCTGCTGCAGATCTTCCGATTTTGTGCCGTCGTATACGTCCACGCCCAGCAGGTCGGCAAAATACGTATAGTAGCTGGGAGACATCAGCCTTGCAAGCAAAGCTGACTGCTTTCTGTCAAAGCTGTGCATAGCGGCGCCTTCCTCGTATGTGAGGCTGTTTACCGAAACGTACACGTTAAGCGTAGTCACCGGCACGGGAGGCGCGGTAGGGTCAGCGTTTTCCACAAAGCTGGTCGTCTTCTCAGTGCGGAACTCGAGCTGGTTCATCTCGTTGTAGATATCGCGCAGCGTTCCTATGTTTTCCGGCGTTATAGTAAGGAATTTGAACCCTTCGTGCATAGTCGCCGCCGCGTACACCGACAAAACGTCCGCCCAGTTGTTTACCGTATCGCTGTCGCCGTCCATGTCTCCCGCGAATTCCACCTTAACGTTGTCGAAGCTCTCTTTTGCTTTTATTACTTCCACATGCGTGTCTATAGTAGATTGGAAATCTGCGTTTATCTGCGCTATGGCGTCCTTCATCGGTATAACCTTCACCGTTCCCGCGGTGAGCCCGTCTTTTTCGAGCCCGTCCGCGGTCGAAGCCGATATTGCTTTTCCCGCAGCCTGCCCAGATAATACGGCCTGCTGCGGTACGCCTTTAACCGTGCTTAAATCCAGCGCGCCATCGCTGTCAAACAGTCCGAGCTTTTGGGCAATGTTGTAATTCTGTTCATAGCAAACGTACGCTGCGCGCAGCATCTCAAGCTCGCCCGAATACGAGCCTACAAGCGCACGCTGCTTTCCCGACTCGCTTTCCAGCTCGCTGGCCTGCGCCGAATAACTGGAGGCCTGTGAATATGTATAAACGAAAGACCCCGTCAGTATGAACATGACTGCCAGCACAGCGCCCAAAGCGGCAAAAGCCCACCTGCGGGCGACGCTTAAAACAAACGCCTTTTTACGCGCATCTGTTACCGACGATATTATTATGCTGTATCGCTCTTTTATCTTTACTTTTCTCCTCATATTGATGTCTAATGGTTTTTTAATGCATTTCATATATAACCAATATATATGCGCCAAAAACAACAAAATTCACAGAATCGTAATATTTGCAATCAAAAACCAATATTTTTGGGCATAAACATACGCCTCCCCTATGTGAATAACAATTGCGAACAGCAAACGGATAACGTATAATAATGTAAATATATATACGTTATTATAAACCGTAAAGCGCACGCCGCGGCGGATGAAAACAGTTTAAATTAGACTATAAGCGATAATATTATTGATACTGCAAGCGACGAAGCGGAGACGATGCCGAACTTTTTAAGGTATTCTACGTCGCCTATCTCAAAGAAGAAGCTCTTGCGCACTCCGCCCCAGGCCAGCGTATAGTTTTTAAGCACGCTCCACCGGGTGAAGTCTATGCGCAGCAAAGCGAACTCGCTAAGTGAGAACAGCACCAGCATGCAGAACATAGTTGCGGGCAGCGCGCCAATACCCATTATGGGAACGGCGAGAGCTCCGCTGCTGAAGCCCTGGGCGCCAAGCTGTCCCTTGATTATCAGGAACAGCATTAATATATACAGGCAAAAAGGTATGAGAAACGCCAGTCCCGTCAGTACGAACGAAAACGTGGAAACGGCGACCCGCGTCAGGAAATCCGGCTTGAAGTTAATTATATCCCTCGTCTCGCGGAAAGAGTAATACCTGTCGCGCGACTGCGGGCGTTCCATGGACCGCAGCGCGGCGGACGTCTTCTTGTCCATAAACTTTAAGTCTCTTGTCTGTATAAGTTTGGCGAAAAGCTCTTCCGTGAGGTTGAATTCCTCTTGCGGATGGTGCTCGAGTATATGCACCTTGCTGTAAACAAGCGTGTATACCCTGCCAATCTCGAACTTGTTGAACGTAAACGGAGTGCGGACGAGCAGGCGGAAGACCCTGGGAGTCTCGTCCTTAAGCGAAGAAAGCGGCGTAAAATACAGCCGGTATCTGTTAGATGCGGCAACGCGCTCTTTGGAAAACAGCAGCATGTTTTCACGCTCGGTCTTCTTCATCGCAGGCTCCTTGTGTATTATTGTTTATTATCTCATATTCCGGGCAAATAGAAAAGAGTGATTTTGGTTTTAAAAAAACCGCCCGTATTAAGCTAGGCGGAGCCGATAAAGATTTAAGGTTTTCAAGGGGTATTCGGGGGTGATTTTATGGAAAGACAGATGCCTATAATTGACGCTCTCAGCGCTATAGGAGGCGGCGCGACGGCCATGCTGTGCATGCCGGGGCACAAGGGCGACACGGGATTTTTCTGCGGCGATATGTTAAAGCTCGATATAACCGAGCTGCCGGGCGCCGACAACCTGCTTTGCCCTGAGGGCGTTATAGAAGAGTCGCAGCGGTTGCACGCAGATTTTATAGACGCCGGGGCGGCTTTTTACACGACGGGCGGCTCCACGGCGGGCGTTCTCGCCATGCTGTCGCTTTTCCGCGGAAAGAAGGTAATATTTCCGCGCGGCGTTCACCTCGCCGCAGCTAACGCTATATTCATGTTCGGCATCACGCCTGTTTACCTGCGCTGTCCCCCGTGCGACTATCCCGCCGTGGTAAGCGCCGAAGACGTAAAGGCGGCGCTGCTCGCCAACAGGGACGCTGCCGCTGTGTTCATAGTATATCCCAACTACTTCGGGCTCTGCTGCGACATAGAAGCGATTGCGCAGATAGCCCACAAGATGGGCGTGCCATTGGTAGTGGACGCGGCGCACGCGGCGCATTTCGCTTTCTCGCCGCTGCTGCCGCTTGCCCCGTCGCACGCCGGAGCGGACATGTGGACGGAGAGCGCGCACAAAACGCTGCCCGCCATGAACCAGTGCGCGTGCGTGTGCTTGGGGCGACAGTCGCTTATTGAGCCATGGGAGATAAAACAGGCCCTAACCTGTTTCCAGACGACCAGCCCTTCTTACCTGCTGCTTGCCTCGCTTGACTACGCGTACGCGTTTATGCGCGATAAGGGCGAGCAGGAGCTTTTCCGCATAATCAACTTAGGGCGGCGCTTCGAAGAGATGGTAAATAGCCTTCCGGGCTTTTCCTGCGTGGACATACAGCAGGAGAATGTAACGGAAAGGGACTGCCTTAAAGTGATAATCGACGTAAGCGGCACCGGCCATACCGGCATCGCCATAAAAGACATGCTTGCGGATCAGGGAATCTATGTAGAGGCTGCGGATTTAAAGAACATACTGCTGATGCTCTCGGTGGGCAATACTACGGCTCATCTCGATACGCTTTACGACGCGCTGAAGCATATAGAGAGAAAGCCGGGCAGGGGCGTATACTTTTCGCCGTACAGCATGCCCGAAGCAACAAAGTATTCACAAAACGCCCGGTTATGGGGTAATATAGAAAGCGTGCGCATAGAACAGTCGGTAGGGCGCATAAGCGCGTCGGCGGCGGGAGTGTATCCTCCGGCCGAGGTCGTCATACAGCGGGGGCAGGTAATGTCTTACGAGATAGCGGGATATCTGCTCGAAGCGCGGCGGCAGGGGTTCGGCGTGTTCGGCATTGAGGCCGACAACATAAGGGTCTACAAGGAGAGGACATGATAAGAAACATAACGGGAAAAGACGCTTCATACAACAAGGTCTTTTTGGACCTCGACGGTACTGTTACCGATTCGGGTCCGGGTTGCATCAACGGCGTCAGGTATATGTTTGACAAGATAGGCTATACCGAGAACGATGAAAACAGGATAAGAGGATTCATGGGGCCGCCCATGAAGCGCCACCTTGTAAGGGAATACGGGTTCAGCGAGAAAGAAGCGGCGGCGGCTTATGTCCACTACAGGGAGTATTACGACAACATAGGCGTATATGAAAACTATCCGTACGACGGCATAGAACAGGCAATAGCCAGCATACGCGATTCGGGCAGGAAAGTTTATATAGCGACTTCAAAGCCGGAAAATCTGGCGCTGCTGGTGCTCGAAAAGTTTGGCCTTTTGGAGCTGTTTTCGGGTGTTTTTACCGCGCAGCACGATAAAAACATATTTGACAAGAACGAAGTGCTCGCAAACGCAGTAGCCGAACTGGGCGACGTAACGGGCGCAGTAATGGTAGGCGACAGGTGCTTCGACATACTGGGCGGCAAGCATGTGGGTTTCGACACCGTAGGCGTGCTTTACGGCTACGGCAGTGAGGACGAGCTTACAGGCGCGGGCTGCGATTACACCGTAGATACAGTGCACGACCTTGCGGTTCTGCTGGGGAGGGCTTAAATGAGCGGATTCTTTATCGTATTTGAGGGCGCGGACGGCTCGGGCAAATCGACGCAGATGCGCTTTCTCGCGGAATATCTTGAGAGCGTTGGCGCAAACGTGCTGAGCACCCGCGAGCCGGGAGGCTGCCCCGTCGCCGAGGAGATACGCGAGATCGTATTGAGCAAGGATGAAAAGCAGATGGAAGCGGTCACCGAAGCGCTGCTGTACGCAGCCGCGCGCGCCGAGCACGTTCGCCAGGTAATAATGCCCGCCCTTAATGCGGGAAAAATAGTGCTGTGCGACAGGTTCCTGCTTTCGTCCCTCGCGTATCAGGGTTATGGAAGGGAACTGGGCGTCGATTTGGTGCGCCGCATAAACGAGCCCGCTATAGCGGGTTGCCTGCCGGACCTTACGATATTCATAAACATATCGCCCGACAAGGCGTTCCAGCGCATGAACGAGCTTAAAGAGCGCGACCGCCTCGAGCGCGCAGGCATGTCTTTTCACCAGCGCGTGTGGGACGGCTATATAGCGCTTTCAAAGAGCGAGGATGTGATAATCGTGGACGCGCAGGGTACGAAACACGAGACGCGCGAGATCATAAAACAGAAAATACTTCCGATACTTAAAGGCAAGGGACTTCTATGAACTGCGGGCGCGACGCGTTTCTTGCCTCCGCAGGCACTTCTTCGATGCAGAGCGCTTATCTCGTAATATGCAGCCGTCCTCTCGTTGCCAACCGAGTAGTAAATAAGTTCCTTGCAAGGCTGTACTGCAAAAACGGAGGCTGCGGGGAATGCGCCGAGTGCCGCAACGTGCTGGAAGGTCATGTTGACATATTGAGACTCAGCGCGCCCAAGGTAAGCGAGTTCAGGGAGGCAATAGCCTTCGTCGCGGAAAAGCCGTCGGGGCCTTACAAAGCCGTAGTAATTGAAAATGCCGGCGACATGACGGACGCTGCAGCCAACAGCATGCTCAAGACGCTTGAGCAGCCGCCCGCGGATACCGTGTTCATACTTGAGGCGCGCTCGATAACGGGAGTGCTGCCTACCGTTGCTTCGCGATGCGCAGCCGTGCACATAACGCCCGACCCGGACGCGGAGCGCGGCATAGCATCTTCTTTGGGATTAGACGAAGCGACGGCGCATATACTATGCGACCTCTCGGGCGGCTTTGTGGAGGAAGCGGCGCTTATATATAAAGACAAAGCGTTCTGGGAAGCCCGGCCCAAAGCGCTCGATATCTGCCACAGGCTGCTCTATCAGACCGGCTTTGGCATAAGCAAGTACGCGGATTTTCTCGAAGCCGCCAAAGAACAGTTTCTTTTGCTGCTCTGCGTTATGCAATCATACTACCGTGATATACTTATATATAAAAAGACAAAAAACGAGCGCCTTGTTATCAACGTTGACCGCTTCGCCGACATAACGCGGGCGGCGGCGGACTTTACAAGCGGCGCTGTTAGTAATATTATTAAGGTTATATTTGAAACAGAGAGACGTTTTTTCTTTTCAGTAAACTTCAGGTTGGCTGTCGAGAAAATGTTCTTTGATATACTGGAGGAAAAACACAGATGGAAAAAGTCATAGGAGTACGGTTTAAACGGGTGGGCAAGGTATATTACTTCCTCCCCGGTGACATACAGTTTAAAGAGGGGGACCACGTAATAGTCGAGACGGCGCGTGGCACGGAATACGGCGAAGTCGTGATACCCGAAAAGGAAGTGGAAGACAAGGACATAGTCGCGCCCTTAAAGCCGGTAATACGCAAAGCCACCGCCAAAGACGATAAAAAAATGGAAGAAAACCTGCAGAAGGAAAAGGACGCGTTTGAGGCGTGCGAAAAGAAGATAGCCAGCCACGGCCTTCAGATGAAGCTCGTGGACGTGGAATATACTTTTGACAACTCAAAGATAGTTTTTTACTTCACAGCGGACGGCAGGGTCGATTTTCGCGAGCTCGTCAAAGACCTCGCAGGCATGTTCAAGACGAGAATAGAGCTGCGGCAGATAGGTGTGCGCGACGAAGCGAAGATGATGGGAGGCCTCGGGCCCTGCGGACGTCCGTGCTGCTGCTCGTATTTCTTGGGCGACTTCAGCCCCGTTTCGATTAAGATGGCAAAAGAGCAGAACCTTTCATTGTCGCCCACAAAGATAAGCGGCCTTTGCGGCAGGCTGATGTGCTGCCTTAATTACGAGCACGAGCATTACTGCGAGACCCGCCGCCGCATGCCCAAACAGGGCAGCACGGTGGACACGCCGGACGGCAAAGGGATAGTTATAGAAAACAACGCGATAACCGAGAAGGTGCGCGTAAAGATAACGCTGCCCGACGAGAGCGTCGACGTGAAGACGTTCGACTTGAGCGAAGTGAAATTCTCGCGTCAGAACGACCGCCCCGAGCCGGAAAACGAAACGGATATCGACGAGGAAATAAAGTCTTTACTTGACGAATGACGCCTCCGGTATTGGCCAAAGCGCAGATTTTTGAGTAATTTGTTGCTTTACGCTGTTGCTTTTTTATATACATGTGTATAAAATAGTACGCGTATATAAATACGGAGGTGAAGGCTAATGGCGTATGTAATTAAGGACTCTTGTATTTCCTGCGGTGCTTGCGAAAGCGAATGCCCGGTGGAAGCGATCTCTGAGGGCGACGGCAAATATGTTATCGACGCGGACGCTTGCATAGACTGCGGGAGCTGCGCGGACACCTGCCCCAACGAAGCTATCGAACAGGGTTAATAAATCTCAAAATTACACCCCAACAAGACTTACGTCTTGTTGGGGACCCCGTATAAAAAGGCCGTAAAGGCCTTTTTTAGTTCCAAATATCCCGCAGCGGGCTTCCGCCATTGCGGCGGGTTATTATACTATACCGTTTCAGACGGAGCCGCAAGCGCTTCAATCCATGCTTTGTTCTCTTTGAGCGCGCACCCTCCGCGGCTCTCTTTCAGCAGATGGTGGTTGTCTCTTATTTTCATAAGAAGGTCCGACTTGAGCGCTTCTTTGAGCGGCTTATGCTGTATGTTCGTGTCCGAATACGGCGCAAAAGGACAGGCCTCGAGCGCGCCCGTCGAGCTTATATGCAGGAATCCCCGCCCGGAAGCAAGGCACCCGCCGTATTTCTCCTCGTCGCCCGGCAGCGTCACTATAAGCATATCGTGCTCACGGTAGAGCCTTTCTTCATTTTCGCGCAATTCTTTCTTCTGCTCTTCCGTAAGGCAGAGCGCTTCGTCCTCTTCACCCGAAGGAACGTACTCTATGAGGAACGCCGCCCGGCAGCCTTTCGCCTCGAGCCCTCTTAAATAATCCGCGTTTACCACCTCGCCGTAGTTCTCGCTTGTCAGCGTTACGGAAGCGCCGAAAAGCCTGCCCGATTTGTCGAGCTTCTCCATGACCGTCATTGCGTTATCGTACATGCCGGCTCCGCGCCTTGAATCGGTCGCCTCTTTGCCGCCTTCCACGCTTATAACCGGAACGAAGTTTAAAGGAGCGTCCTTGTATGCCCACAGCAGCAGGCCGTTTGTAAACATCACGAACAGCGTATCGGCATGCAGCGCGGGAAGCTCCATTACGCCCTGCTTTAAAAGAGGCTCTCCCCCGGCTATCATCACGACGCAGACGCCCAAGTCAACCGCTTCGGATATTGCGCTCTTTATGCGCTCTATATCCATTTCACCCGACTTGTCGCGCTGCTGGCTGCACGCGTAGCAGCCTTTGCAGGAAAGATTGCAGTCGTTCGTCACGCTGACTATAAGCACGGGCGGAACGACGAGCCCTTCGTCTCTTAAAAGCAGTTCCCTTCTCTTCTCCTGCTTTTTCATGTTCGCAGATATCCTTGAAAACGCCGCAATATACGAAGGCCTCTTAAACAGAAACCTCTTGTTGTTTATCACCGCTCCGGCAAACGACCGGTTAAACTCCCTTATACCGTCCATGTTTCACTCCGTTTCAACAATTTACGCCAGCCTAGTATATAATATGACTGCAGAAAAAGGAAGTACGTAAATAAAATAGTTTACTTTTGCATGCCTTCATTTATCCGGGTAATATTCGAAATAAAAAATTGCGCGAAAAATGCAATATTTCTTCGAGTATTGTGTCTATAATACGGAAACAGAAAGGAGAATACTATGACCGTGTCAAATCAGAAATACTTAAAGGCGATATATGTGCTTTCGCGCGGCGGCTGCGCCCGCGTAGTGGATATTGCGGACGCGCTATCCGTATCGAAAGCGAGCGTTTCAAGCGCGTTGAAGCGGCTCGCAAGCAAAGGCCTTATAGAGCATGAGCCGTACGGCGACGTTAAGCTGACGGAAGCGGGCAGCAGGAAAGCAAAAGCCATAATCGACTCGTATGAGCGCATGAAGCGTTCCGCAGGCGATATAAAGCAGCTTCCCTCAGGGCTCGAGTATCTGCTGGGCACGACCAGCTAACAGCGGGAAGCCAGTTTAAGTTAAGGGGACAGGATGGCCGGCATAGCGGAGATTTTTGCGGATGGATTCGTAAAATTCAAGAATTACATTAAGGAAAGATTCTCATATTTAAGCGATGTCGACGCCGAAGACATAGTACAGCAGACTGCGCTCTCCCTGCTCGGCCGCAGCGACGAAGAGGATACTATTGAATATCTCTCTTCTTATATATACGCTTCGCTGCGCAACGGCGCTAAAAACATGTTCAGGAAACGCCGCCGGGAAGTGCTCAAGGACGATATAGACCGCGGCTTTGCGTCTTCCGCCGAGGACGAAATTGTAAATCGCGAGCTTTGGGAACAGATAGAATACGCATTGTCGCAGCTCGATGAAAAATCGCGATTCGTATTTGAACAGACGGAGTTTGAAGGCAAGAGCTATAAAGAGCTGTCCGCGATTACGGGCGAACCGGTGGGTACGCTGCTTTCAAGAAAAAACCGCGCGGCAAAGAAACTTATGATGATACTTGACGAGTACAGAAAACTATAGGAGGAACATATGCACGATAGATCATTTCTCCGCAGAGGCCCGCTGCGCGTAATAGCGGCGGTAATAACGGGAATTATAGCGGCGGCGGCGGTGTCGCTGATTATCGCGGCATTAGTTATGCTGCTTTGGAACTGGGTAATGCCCGATATGTTCGGACTCGGCGTAATAGGATACTGGCAGGCTTTCGGCCTTGCGCTGCTCGTAAAGCTGCTGGTAGGCGGGTTCGCCAAGCGCTTCTCTCCTCCGCCCGGCAGATGGCCAAAACACTGGAAAGAGCATCGCTTTGGCAGATTCTGCGCAGACAAGCGCTTTGACGAAGCTTACGAAGAATGGTGGGAAAGCGAAGGCTCCGCCGGCTTTGAAGAATACCTTAAAAAGAAGAAGCAGGAGCCTGATAATACTGACAGCAAAGAAGAATAACCCAAAAAGGCTGACATGAAACTCATACAAGCCTTCTTATGAACATACACATCTATAAACGGTTCATAAGGGGGCTTTGTTTATGAAGGAATATATAGAAGACAGGGTAAAGCGCATTGCTGACTACATGCTGACGGAGGGCGCCACCGTGCGCCAGGCGGCGAAGGCTTTCGGGACAAGCAAATCGACGGTGCACAAGGATATGACGGAGCGTCTCAGTGCCATATCGCCGTACACCGCCAAAGAAGTGGCAAAAGTGCTGCGTAAAAACAAGGAGGAGCGGCACATAAGGGGCGGCAACGCCACAAGGAAAAAATATAAAAACATATAAATTATTTTGAATTTTTGTACAGAAAAAATAGAATTTATGCAGGTTTGTTTGATAATGTAAACCCGGTATTGTATAATGCTTTCATAGCATTTTACAACACAAAAGGGGTACGCAATATGAGAAAAACAGAGATGATATTCGGGCTTTGCGCGGGCGCCGCAGGCATACTGATTGGCGTACTGTCACTTGTTTCGCTGCTGCCCTTGCAGGAGGCGGCTTCTGTCTATCCCGAAACTCTGAAGGCTTACGCCGTAGTATGTATTGCGGCCAACGCGCTCGGGGCATTGGGCGCGATTCTCGTTCAAAAGCGCAACATACCCGGGGCTGTTATTATGGCGGCCTCTATGCTCGCTATTTTGATTTTCGGTTTCCCCTGGCAGACGTTACCCGCCGTGCTGTATATAATAAGCGTCGTCATGGCGACGGTGCCCGTTAAGACAGCCGCGAATATAAACTAAGGAGGGAGTCAAGTGAACAAAGCAGGCTATTTTATAAGCCTAATCGGCGGCGTGCTTGCCGTCGTGTTTTCCCTGCTGCTTCTGATTACCGGCCCGGTGCTGTTCGCAGGCAGAGACGTTTCGCGCTTTTACACGCGAAATCAGGACAAGCTCGACGAAATGTGGGCGGACGTAGGCGACTACTACGGCGTCCCGCTGTTTTTAAAGGGCGACCTTGACGACTATATCGACGGCTATACTGAAATCTTGGGCGATATAGACGGCGGAGACTTAAGGGCTATAGGCGAACAGTATAAAGAAGAAGCGTTCCGCGACGCCGCCCGTCTATACGAAGACCTGAACGCATATATCCCGAAGCTTAAGCTTAGTGTAATCATCTGCGTCGCTGCGTCCGTTATAGCGCTGATAGGCGCGGAGGCTGCGCGCAGGTATCGCGTAGCGGGCGGAGTGATGGTTATATCGGGCGGAGCGCTGACGCTCATTTTCAGCCTCGTCGCAAGCTCCATAGTTCCGATGGCGCTGGCGTCGCTGCTGCTAATACTGGGCGGCGTGCTGCAGATAGTCAAGCAAAAAGACGTTGCTGCAGCAACAGGCCAGTGCGCGGCCCCTTGGGGAGGTGTACAGCAATGAAAAAAACTGCGTTTGCACTCGGGTATGCGGGCGGCATACTCGCGCTAATATTATCCCTGCTGATGATATTTACCGTGCCTGCCGGCCTTGTAACGCAGGCCATTGAAGATATTAAGTACGACATGAAGAACGAAAACATAGTCGCGTTCAACGAGATAGCGATCGCTATGCGCGAGCATGGCGTAACGGATTTACGCGAAAGCAGCATTATCGAGTTCGCTCGCGGCGTCGCAAAAAACAGCGAAGTGCTGAATGACGAGTACGTGTACGTTGATACGGTTGAGTTCACATATAAATTAGCCGTGCACGGCATAATATCCGCTATACTCGTTGGAATATCGATACTTTTTTCGCTGCTGGCGTTTATTGGCGCTCTCGTCACGCGAAAAGCTCCGATGGCCGGAGGCGTAATGATGCTTATATCGGCGCTGGTTCTCGTGCTATGCGCTATTTATACCGAAACGGTCGTACCAATGGTAGCAGCGTCACTGATGCTTACTGCCGCGGGCATAATAGCGCTCGTGCCGGAGCAGGCGAAAGCGTACTCGCGCGCACGTCAGCTTGCGCAGCAGGTTCCATTCCCTCAGACTGCCGCGCCTGAAATTCAGGCTTTCCCGCCTGCGGCTACACAATACCCCGAGCAGCAGTATATTCAGCCGCAGCCGCAGTTTGCGCAAGGCGTTCCCGCCGCGCCGGAGCCTTCGGAAGCGTCTATGACGGAGCCCAAACCCGACGTGCCGTTCCCAGACGAGGAGGTACAGCTTTTTACGCCGCATGCCGAGGAGGACGAGACAGTAAAAGAATAAGATATTTACACCCCATCAAGCCCCGCGTCTTGTTGGGGGCCCCGTTATTTATGCTTACCCCGGGCTTTTCTCCGGGGTAAGTTTTACAATTAATTCATAGTTTTATCGCGCGAATTAAGGTTATAATTATACTGTAGATGATGTGTCTTTAAAGCTGCTATCATTTATTCGTTTTTTAGGTAGAAAGGAGATCATCATCTATGATTCTTGTGACAGGAGCGGGCGGCCACATTGGCAACGTGCTCGTTAAACACTTATATTCCAAAGGCCTTAGAGACCTTCGGCTTTTCGTTCAGGAGAACGAAGATGTTTCCCATATCCAAAAGTATGCCAAAGAAATAGTTCGGGGCGATATACGCGACAGCTATGCCGTCTCTTCTGCGGTGCGCGGCTGCGAACATGTGTTTCATCTCGCCGGACTTGTTCAGATATCCGGAATACATAAAAAGATAATATTCGATATAAACGTGGGCGGAACGAAGAACGTCGTGCAGGCGTGCCTTGAAAAGGGCGTTAAGCGGCTGCTGCATGTTTCGAGCGTCCACGCGCTTAAAGTTCCCAAAGAAGGGCTGATAGACGAGTCGCTCGATTCGGACATAAGCAACCTCTACGGCGCATACGCCAAGTCAAAAGCGATGGCAACGATAGAGGTAATGAACGCAATACAAAAAGGCCTCGACGCTGTGATAGTATTCCCCACGGGCGTAATAGGGCCGTACGACTTCCGCTCGTCCTACACCGGCAGCGCAATAAGAGGATACATAGACGCGAAAAAGACGCAGTATTATTTTGACGGTAAGTACGATTTTGTGGACGTACGCGACGTCGCGGACGGCATATACCGTGCGTGGAAGTACGGCGAGAAGGGACAGGGCTACATTATCTCGGGCAGCGTTTCCAGCCTCGAGCAGATAATTGACGCTGTAGAGCAGACTACCGGCCACGCGATAAAGCGCAAAAAGGTGCCCACCTTCCTTGTGAAGGCCGTGGCGCTGCTGGCTCCCGCTTATTACGCGGCCGCGCGTAAAAAGCCAATACTGTCGAAGTACTCGATAGATGTGCTCATGTCCAACTCGGATATATCAAGCGAAAAGGCACAAAAGGCGCTGGGCTACAAACCACGCCCGCTGTCAAAGACTATTAAAGACATGGTAAGGTGGCACAGGGCGTTCAAAAAAAGCAAGAACAGTATCATTATATAAGAATATGCGAAAGGCTGCATATACGGTACGCAGCCTTTTTTATATATCAAACAACCGCAGCCTATAATACCTGCGTTGCTTCCGGCGCGCTTTTTTCATGTTGTCCCAGCTCTTTTTGCGCTTTTGCTATCTTATCCTGAGCAAGCGAGAGCATCAGCTTTATACGGTTAAGCTGGTTTACCTCGCTCGCGCCCGGGTCGTAGTCTATCGCAACAATGTTAGCCTCAGGAAACTTTGCGCGTATAGGCTGTATCACGCCCTTGCCCACTATATGGTTGGGCAGGCAGGCAAACGGCTGCACGCACACTATGCCGTCCGCACCTTCTTTAAGCAGCTCCGCCATCTCGCCCGTCAGAAACCAGCCTTCGCCCGTCTGGTTGCCCAGCGAAAGAAACTCTGCAGCCGCCTTTGCCTTTTCGCTTATATATGACGGCGGAGAAAAGCGCTTGCTGTTTTGCAGCACGCGCCGCATCAGCTTGCGCGAATTCTCTATTATTGATATCGCCGCGTTGCCGAAGTGCGCGAAAAGCTTCGGCCTACCCAGCTTGTCGTGCTTGAAGTTCATGTTGTAAGCGCAGTAAAGCAAAAAGTCTATAAGGTCGGGCACCTTCACTTCCGCGCCCTCGTCCTCCAGTACCTTAATTATCTGGTTGTTAGCCGTAGGGTGATACTTTACGAGTATCTCTCCCACAACGCCTATCACGGGCTTTCTCTTCTCTATGACGGGTATGTTGTCGAATTCCTTCACGATCTCGATTATGCTGCGTTTAAAAAGCCGCCCGTTAAGCCTCTTTATATTCTCTATGGCTATGCCGCGCCACTTTTGCAGCGTACTGTCAGCGTCGCCCTTGTGTAATTCATACGGCCGCGTGGCAAGCGTGAGCCTGTTAAGCAGGTCGCCGTATATCATAGCCCTCATAGCGCGCTTTAATAGCCTCAGCGTTATCTTGAAGCCCGGATGCTTCTCTATTCCGCCCGCGCTTAAGGATATCACTGGTATATTGCCGTACCCGGCGTCCTTTAACGCTTTCCTTATAAAGCTTATATAGTTGGACGCCCGGCAACCCCCGCCCGTCTGCGATATTATACACGCGAGCTTATTTGTGTCGTATCTGCCCGATTTTACAGCCTCAATAAGCTGCCCCGTAACCAATATCGACGGATAACACGCGTCGTTGTTTACGTACTTAAGGCCCTCCTCTACCGCCGTTTTGTCCACTGACGGCAGCAGCTCAAATCTGTACCCCGAAGCGGTAAACGCCGCGCGCAAAAAGTCGAAGTGTATGGGCGACATCTGCGGGGAAAGTATAGTGTATTCCTTCCGCATGAACTTTTCGAACACTACCTTTTTATATTCCACAGCCTTGCCTTTTACCGCTTCCGCTATGCCCAGCAGGCCTTTTTTGCCGCCGCGCTCGGATATAGCCGCAGCAAGCGAGCGCAGCCGTATCTTAATCGCGCCCGTATTGCTTATCTCGTCTATCTTTATAAGCGTGTATATCTTGCCGTAAGCCTTTATTATCTCCTGCACCTGGTCGGTGACGACCGCGTCGAGTCCGCAGCCGAACGAATTAAGCTGCACAAGCTCGAGCCCCGGCACCCTGCCCGCAAGGTGAGCCGCCGCGTATATGCGCGTATGGTACATCCATTGGTCGAGCACACGTATGGGCCTGTAATCGCCGAGGTGCGCCACGCTCTGCTCGGTAAGCACCGCAAAACCCAGCGACGTTACTATTGACGATATGCCGTGGTTTATCTCCGGGTCGATATGGTACGGCCTCCCGCCAAGTATTATGGCCTTCAGCTCGCCGCGCTTAACCCTTGCTACTATCTTTTCGCCCTGATGCCGTATATCGCTTTGGAACTTAAGCTTTTCCTGCCACGCGAGCTTCGCGGCTCTTTTTACCTCCGCCGCCGGTATCTCCGGAAACTCCTCCACGAGACGCTTTTTAAGCTTTCCTATTTTGTCCATAGGCAAAAACGGCATCAGCAGCGTTACGCCGTTTTCCTTTATCTCGGGCATATTGTTTTTAATGTTCTCGGCGTACGACGTTACTATAGGACAGTTGTAGTTGTTGTCCGATTTCTTCTGCTCCTTCTTCTCATACGGCACGCACGGGAAGAATATCGTCTTTATTCCGGCGTCAATCAGCTTTCTTACAGCGCCGTGCGCTATCTTCGCGGGATAGCATAGAGATTCCGACGGTATGCTCTCTATGCCCGCCGTATATACCGAGCGCGACGAGCGCGGAGATAGCACGACTCTGTACGAAAGCTCGGTAAAGAACGTGTGCCAGAAAGGGTAGTTTTCGTACATGCCGAGCACCCGCGGTATGCCTATATCGCCTCGCGCGGCTTCTTCTTTGCTGAGCGGCTTATACGAAAACAGCCTGTTGTACGTGTATTCGTACATATCGGGCAGCTTGTTTCTCTCTTCACCCTGCCCCGCGCCCCGCTCGCAGCGGTTGCCGGATATAAACCTGCGCCCGTCGCCGAAATCATTTATCGTAAGGCGGCAGTTGTTCTCGCACCTGCCGCAGCGCGCGTTCTTCTTAGTTATCTGCATTGCGCCCAGCGCTTCTCTTGAAAGTACGGAGGATACCGCTCCCTTCGGGCATCTTTGCTTTGCTATCAGCGCCGCGCCGTAAGCGCCCATAAGCCCCGCAATAACCGGACGCACTACTTCGCGCTTTGAGAGCAGCTCGAGAGCGCGCAGTACGGCGTCGTTGAGGAACGTGCCGCCCTGCACGACTATTCCCTTGCCTAAGTCCTCTGCGTTTTTGAGCTTTATCACCTTATATAGCGCGTTCTTTATCACGGAGTACGACAGTCCGGCCGATATTGCGCCCAGCGTTGCGCCTTCCTTCTGCGCCTGCCGAACCTTAGAGTTCATGAACACCGTGCACCTGCTGCCAAGGTCCACCGGCTGCGGCGCGAACAGCGCCTGCCGCACAAACTCATCTATGCCGACGCCCAGCGACGCGGCGAACGTTTCGAGGAACGAGCCGCAACCCGAAGAGCACGCTTCATTGAGTATTACCTCGTCTATCACGCCGTCCTTTATGCGCATGCATTTCATGTCCTGGCCGCCGATGTCGAGTATAAAATCCGTGTCCGGCTTGAAGTGCTTTGCCGCCGTGTAGTGAGCCACCGTTTCCACCTCGCTGCAGTCGAGCGAAAATGCGGCCTTGGCAAGATTTTCGCCGTAGCCCGTGGAAGCAGCGTGCGCTATATACGCGCCTTGCGGCAGCCTGTCGTATATCCCTTCCAATATCTCCTTTATTATATCGAGAGGCCTGCCTTCGTTAGAGCCGTAATGCGTGTGCAGTATGTCGCCTTGCTGCGATATCAGCACGGCCTTCGTCGTCGTGGAGCCAGCGTCTATGCCAAGGTAACATGGGCCGCGGTATTCTAAGAGCGGCTTTATTGCCACATCGGCGGCGGCATGGCGCGCCTTGAACTCCTTGTATTCGGCTTCGTTTTCAAAAAGCGGCTTTAAGTGCTCCGAAGTGTCCTCAAACGCTTTAAGGCTGCGCGTCCGCTCTGTGAGCGTTTTTAAGCTGACGCTCTCTTTGTCTGCCATTATTGCCGCGCCCGCCGCGACGAACATCATCGCGTGCTGCGTTTCCATTATGTTATCGGGAGAGAGCTTTAATGTTTTGACGAACCGCGCCTTTAAAGATGGCAGGAAGTAAAGAGGCCCGCCAAGGAACGCTATCTTTCCCCTTATCGGACGGCCGCAGGCAAGCCCGCTTATCGTCTGGTTAACGACGGCCTGGAACACGGACGCCGCTATATCTTCCCGCGCGGCTCCTTCGTTTATGAGCGGCTGTATGTCGCTTTTCGCGAACACTCCGCAGCGCGCCGCAATCTCGTAGACGTTGGTGGCTTTAGCAGCCAGCGCGTCGAGGCCTTTGGCGTCCGTCTGCAGCAGCGATGCCATCTGGTCTATAAAAGCGCCCGTGCCGCCCGCGCACGTGCCGTTCATCCTCTGCTCGGTGCTGCCCGAAAAGTACGTTATCTTCGCGTCTTCCCCGCCGAGCTCTATAGCCACGTCCGTTTCGGGAATGAATTCCTTTATCGCGCTGCTCGCGGCTATAACCTCCTGCACGAACGGCAGCGAAAGCCATTTGCTTACCGACAAACCGCCCGAGCCCGTGACGCACGCAAACACATCGATATCGCCCAAGCTCTTATACGCGTCTTCCAACATCGAAGAAACTGCGAATGCGATATCGCTCATATGCCTTTTATAATAGCTGTAGATCATCCTGCCCTGCGAGAATACCGCGCATTTGACTGTGGTTGATCCTATATCCAGCCCCATTTTGCACGCATTGTCCATAGCCCGTTCTCCGTCTTTAATGCACCGATAAGTATACACCCGCGGCTAGAAAAGATAAAGCAGATTATGTAAACTTTCAACCGACCCTGTAACTATATAACACACTTTCATTATATTATACAATACGCATTATGTGAGCAACCACAAGTCATGTAGGATATTATTGCCGCTCAATATAAAAAGCCTCCGGCAGGAGGCTTTAATTAACTCGAAATCCCCGGCAAAACGTGAAGCTTTTGGGGGGGTGAATTACTCGCTCAGATGTTTTACGTAGCAGCGCCTGCGCTTGTGCTGCTCTACGTCGTAGTTTTTCCATAAATCCTGTATCTTCCTGTTGCTTTCGAGTTCGGGCGAAGACTCCGCATATTTTACGCCCTGCTCTACAGCGGATATGGTTATCTCGTTCATAAGCACCGCCGCGAGCCCCGCTTTCTGATAATCCGGGTGTACTGCGACGAGGAACAGCTCTATTTCCTCGGGATGGTTTATTGCTTTGAGAAGATGCGCCCACCCGAAAGGAAATAATCTGCCGCCCGATTTTTGCAGCGCTCCCGCAAGCGATGGCGAAGCGAGCGCGAACCCCACGAGCTTGTCGTTTTCGTCGAGTATAAACTTCGCGTATTTGGGATTCAGAATAGGCGTGTACATTTTCAGGTAATACCTGGCTTCGTTATCGGTATAAGGTACTACGCCGTAAAGGTCTTTATAGCACTCGCTCAAGAGTTCAAATATCTGTATTATAATAGGTGCGGCGTCCTTTATCTTTTTTATTTTGAAAAAGTGCACGTTAGAGCGCTCCATTACTTTCTTGGCAAGCTCCTGCAGGCGTTTTAAGCGGGTATCGTTTTTATCGGGCGCTTTTATCCTGTATTCCACCCAGTCTATATCCTTAACGTATCCGTGAGCTTCAAAGTGCTTGGGATAATACGGGTAATTGTATATCGTGACGGACGAGCCCATCCTGTCGAAACCCTCTACCAGCATTCCTTCCTTCTCGAGGTCGGTAAATCCCAGCGGCCCGTGCACTTCCGTAAGCCCGAGCTCTTTTGCCCAGCCTTCCACCGCGCCCAACAGCGCCGCCGAAACCTCCATATCGTCAATAAAATCCACCCTTGTTATGCGAATCTGCTTTTGATTCCAGCGCTCGTTTGCCGCATGGTGGACTATCGCTCCAATGCGCCCCGCTATTTTGCCGTCCTTGTACGCGAGAAAGAACTTGGCGTCGCAATGCTCAAACGACGGGTTTGTTTCCGGCATAAGCATATTAAGCTCGTCGCTCTTAAGGTCGGGCACATAATTTTTATTTCCTTTATATAGCTTGTCCGGAAAGCGTATAAACTTTTTCAAGTCTTTCTTTTCGGATACCGCTTTTATCTCAACCATCTTTCAACCTCGACAAATATATTTTAAAACTATTATATCAAATGCTTTCGTATAAGTATATAAAAAAAGAAGTCTGTCGCAAGCAGCGTTGGTATATAATTTTATTAATTGGCAACAATTGTTTTATAGCAACCGCTTTTATGCTCCTTTATATTTTGCGTAAATTACGATGCGCAAGAGAAAACAGACAAGGCCGCTTTGATAAGCGGCCTTGTCTCGCGTTATTGAACGTCATAATATTTTCTTTAATTCTTCGGAGTCTTTCCTTTTTACGGAACGTATACGGTATACCCTTCTCATAACAAAGTAGACAAGGAACATGAAAACGCCGGTAAACGCCGCCTCCGGCAGTATATACCTTATAAACATCGACGCGAGCGAGAACTCTTTGTCAAGTATATAAGCGAGCAGCGCCGCAGTGGTCTCCTTTACAAAATAAGCCCCTACCGCAAACGAAAAAGGCAGTATGACCTTGTCTATATAATAGATGTTCCTGCGCACAAAGAACGAAAACGCCGCGGCGAGAAAATACGAAAGGGCATAAAACCCTATAGTACCCGTATAAAGGTCGAGGCCGAGGCCGCAGATAAGCCCAATCCACGCACCGGCCATGCTGTTGTCAAGCAGTACAATCGAAACCACCGAACATATGATTATGTCGGGCGCAACGCCAGCGATATTGATATTGGGAAATACGGCGTTGGCAAAGATGAGGTTTACAGCCGCTACGGCCGCAAAAATAATATACCTCATTTGGCGGCCTCTTCAATCTCAATAGGTTTGGTCGTGATAACGCTCACCTCTTCGAGATGGTTGAAATCCACCCAGGGCTTTACGACGGCTTCATTCTTCATTCCGTCGCTGCTCGAACTCACCTCTATAACCTCCCCGATTTTAATACCTTTGGGGAATACGTCCGTGAGCCCGGACGTTATTACCGTATCGCCCGGCACTACGTCGGCGTTTAAAGGAAGCTTGCCAAGCGTAAGCGTAGCATTTTCCTCGTCGCCCGAAGATACCGTCCCCGATACTATGCCGGGGTCTCTCGTCCTTTCGACTATTACCGGAACGCCGCTCTCGCTGTCTATAATCGAAAGCACGCGGCTCCAGTTAGCGCCCGCGGCAATAATCATGCCCACCAGGCCGTCTCCGTTTACTACCGGCATGTTGACCTCCACGCCGTTTGCCAGCCCGACGTTGATAGTAAACGTGCTGAACCAGTGCCCCGGGTCTTTCCTTATTACCCTCGCGGACACGATATCTAAGTCGGGATTCGTATTCACGAAATTGAGCAGCGAGGAAAGCCTCTCGTTCTCCCTTTTAACCTCATAATAATCCTGCAGCTGTCCTTCCAGTTCGGCTACCTGCGCTTTTAACTCCTGGTTTTCCTTCTTTACGTCCGCGCCCGTAAAAACGCGCGAGAAGAAGTCGGAAATGGCGTCGGTCGCGGAATAAAGGGCGCTCTGTACAGGAGAAAGTATGCTGCCGATGATGCTCTCAGTACCGGACATATCTTTTACTCCCGCCGTCATTATAAGCAGCACAAGCAAAACAATGACGGTTATTATTGTTACCATAAGCGGCCTGTTTCGCCAGATAGGCAGCATTTAACGCCCTCTTTTCCCTGAAAAGTTATGTTTGATATTATAACATAAATACAGTGTTTGTAAAACCGCGGACACAATATGTTCACATGTGGCTTAAAAAACGCCTCCCGTTTTTTTATTGACTTGCAGGGAATGCTGTTATAGTATTTCTGTTGCAGTATACATAAGAAGGCTTAACGACAGGCAAGGAGAAGTAGATGGTTTCTTTGGTGGTGAAGGAAACGCGCGCCATAAAGCTGCTCGACGCGCTTTTAGAAGCGTATCCCGATTTTACAAAAAAGGCTATGGCCAAGGCTTTTAAGTACGGCTTAGTTACTCTCAACGGCGAGCGGGCTAAAAGCGGCGACGAGGTTAAAGAAGGTGACGAGATACGAGTTTTCGTAACGGGCGACGTCGCCGGTCTGGAGCTAAAACCGGAGATCATTTACCAGGATGAAAATTTCATTATCGCGGACAAGCCCGCCGGCCTTAGGTGCGTCTCGGAAGACGGCGAGCCCAGCGTGCTCGCCATGATGGAAGAACACATGAAAAAAAGAGGCGAATACAGCCTTGACGCCCTGCTTGTGCCTTATATGATCTATCCCCTTGAAAAATACGTGAGCGGGCTTATTGTGCTCGCCAAGCACGAGGGGGCATACCTGTTTATGACGCAGGCGCTCGCCCAGCGCAGATTTTCAAGATATTACGTCTGCCCCGTCGTCGGCCAGGCAAAAGAAAACGAAGAGCTGCTCGCATATCACCATCAGCACAACTCGCACGTCAGGATATTGGGCAGCCGCAGCAAAGACGCAAGGCCTATCGTTACGCGCTATTCGCTTTTGTCTTCCGGCACGGAAATGTCGCTTATATGCGCGCGTCCGCTCACGAATTCTTTGCATCAGGTAAGAGCGCACCTCGCGTTTGCCGGCCTGCCCGTCGTAGGCGACGATATCTACGGGAACAAAAAATTCAACAAAAAACATGGCGCAAACTATGCCGCCGTATGGCTCAAGATAATAATTTTCGAAACAGGATCTAATCACGAGTACGGTTACTTGAACGGCAGAAGGTTTGAATCCCGTACATGCAGCTTTCCAAAATGCGTTTACGACGACGGCCTTTTAAAGCATACTTAAAAAGGTGGCATATAGCGGCCATATAAACCCCCTTTTCCGCTGCAAGTCAAATAACGGCAGACTGTTAAATACTCGTCATTATTGTATTAATACGGCTTTTAAGGCAAAAATGTATTAAGTATTTTGGGGATTCCGCACTTTTTTTGTCAAAAGTATATACAATATTGATAATATGTGTGATATTATACTGTCTAGTATTACGTATCTTCAAGTATATAATATGCAACAAGCCTGGGGGTAAGCATAGACAATAAGGTTTGGAAGAACTCGGTCGTTGCTGCGGCTTGGTTTCACGGGCTCGCTTATTCTTGGAAACGGATTAACCGGGTATTATGAAACCATATTTTTCAGGTGCGGTGGTAGTAATATCTTCTTGTAGGGGGGCTTATGCGGGTCACTGGGTCTCAAAATGTAAACGCGCATTCAAAAAGGAAAAAAGTACGGGAAGACTTGTTAAGGGAACAAAAGATACTTGAAGAGATGGTCCTTGAAATGATGGAAAAAGGTCAGTCCAACATGGGCGAAAATACAAGGATACTAAAACAGAGCGGAAAACTCGACAAGCTTATAGTTGACGAGATGATGCTCAGCGAAATGAAAGAAAAATATCCTGATAAGTACGAATGATTTTTTTCCGTAAGCGCACTTATGGCTGACGGATGATTTTTTTCTAGGGGTTGGGTGTATGCCAAATAACGAGACGTTGACTTCTGAAAGTTTGTCTTCCGCCGTACTCGACAGTATTCCTGATATGGTGCGGGTGATAGACAGAGACGGAAAGATTATTTATGCCAACAACATTTTAAAGTCCAAATTCGGCTGCGCAGAAGGGGAAGCCTGTATAAAGTTTCCGGGGGCTACCAAATGCTGCGATACCTGTATCGCTAAGAAATGCATCAAGGACAAAAAGACATACAGCATTTCGTCGCGCGCAAAAGGCAGGATATATTCTATAAGCGCGAGGCCGGTGGAATTTGACGAAGACACTTTCGCTCTTGAAATTTTCAGGGATATCACACAGGAACAGAATCTAAAAGACAAGCTGATGTCAAACAATTCGCGCATGATGAACGACTTGGAGGTTGCGCGAAGCCTTCAGCTTTCCATACTGCGCCATAACCTTCCGCAGGTCGGGGGCTACAGCTTCTGCGCCGAGTTTCTGCCCTGCGAGGCGCTGGGCGGCGACATGTACGACTGCTTTCTCACGCGCGACGGGCGCATAATAATGTATATCGCCGACGTGTCCGGCCACGGCGTTATGCCCGCGATGCTCACGGTGTACCTGCGCCAGGAGATGTTCGCGCAATGCAAGACACCGGGCGTATCCCCCGCCGAAGTGCTGCATAACATACAAAACTCGTTTGAAGACTTAAATACCGAAGAAAGCATATATATAACGATATTCGTACTCGCGCTTGAGCCTGAGACGGGCAATATAGTGTTCTCAAACGCCGGGCACAGCGTGCCGCCTCTTATTGCAGGCCGCAAAGGCGTAAGAGAGCTGTTCCTTCCCGGCACGCCCATATGCAGGTGGGCAGGCTCGCACGTGCATGAAGAGATGAGCGGGCGGCTCGCGAAAGGCGAAAGGCTGTTCCTTTACACGGACGGGCTTGACGGCATACATACGGGCTATACGTCCAACGAAAAGCTGAATCAGATACTGTTAAACCGCAAGCTTAAGGGCAAGGGCTTGCTCGACGAGATAAAGATGCAGTTCACACAGACTAAAGCCGACGACGTGACAATAATGCTTTGCGAGCGCGACTGAATAAAGTTTTAAGCTGCTAAAAAGCGGGCCCTGTGGGGACCCGCTTTCTATATTACGAATGCGGTATGATGCCGCATTCGGCAGGAAAAGTGTTTCAAATTCATATCGTGTCCTTATATTATACCAGCCTGTTTTGAAAAATCAATTGGTTTTTTATGCCGTAAAGTCTCGCTAACCGCAGTATATGCTTGTATCATACTATTAAAAACGTTTATATTCTAAAAATTCCCGCAAAAAGCCCCGCTAAAATTGCTTATTCGCGTATGTTCTCGTAAAGTTTGATTATGTTTACCTGTTCAGCTCCGCAGTGCTTACATATGATTCCTTACAACGGGATGCATTTGCATGTGTTTATACTTTAACGGGCTTTACATCAGTACGCCCCCGACGCATCTGCGGGCATCAGGGCGGTTCAATAACAAAAGCCCGCACACATACGGGAAACCGCATGAATACGGGCTTGACAAGCGATATTGTAATTACCTCTTTGAGAACTGAGGCGCGCGCCTTGCGGCCTTGAGGCCGTATTTCTTTCTTTCCTTCATGCGGGAGTCTCTTGTAAGGTATCCCGCTTTTTTAAGTACTCCGCGCAGCTCGGGCTCGGCCTTGGTGAGCGCTCTCGCTATGCCGTGCCGTATCGCGCCGGCCTGGCCGGTAAACCCGCCGCCCTTAACGTTTACGGTAACGTCGTACTTGCCTATTGTCTGCGTGAGCACCAGCGGCGACTTAACGAGCATTATCAGCGTGTCGTATCCGAAATAATCGTCGACAGCGCGTTTGTTGATATTAATCTTTCCATCGCCCGGAGAAATTATGACTCGCGCAATAGAGCTTTTCCTTCTTCCCGTGCCTAAATACTGTATCTTTGCCACGATCATATCCTCCTATCAGCCTTCGACCTGCAGAACTTCAGGCTTCTGCGCGGCGTGCTCGTGTTCGGGCCCTTTGTAGACCCTGAGTTTTTTAAGCATCTGCCTTCCCAGTTTGTTCTTGGGCAGCATGCGGCGGACGGCTTCGTACATAGCGAACTCGGGCTTTGTCTGCATAAGCTTCTCGTACGTCGTCTCTTTCAAATGTCCCATATAACCGGAATGGGACCTGTATAACTTCTGCTGTAGTTTATTGCCTGTAAACACGCTTTTCTCAACGTTGATTATTATTACATAATCACCCGTGTCGATATTCGGCGTAAACTCCGGCTTGTTCTTTCCGCGAAGCACCGCGGCAACCTGGCTGGCGACTCTGCCGAAAACTTTTCCTTCGGCGTCGACGACATACCATTTGCGCGGGACGGAGCCGGGTTTTGCC
>JAEZIZ010000030.1 GCA_023415915.1 Bacillota bacterium
AAGCGCAGGCTGTTCGAGGAGACGCTACGCAGCTGCCTGCATCCTTATGAAATCGACAAATACCTTAAAAACGAGGCGGCATACGATTTGCTTGCTGACCTTACGCGGATAGCGTACATGATGAAGGAGACGTACCATAAAAACGCCCCTATAATGCGCATGATAATGCGCGACAAGGTAAGGGACTCGGTGCACGAGCAAAGGTTTAAAAGAAACGAGAATAGCTCGAAGCAGCTTTTAATTGCGTACTTTGAAAAAATGCACGGCCTTGGGAAAATAAGCGCAGCCCCTAATATGGCAGCGACGTTCTATATTTCAAACATTGCGGGATACCTTATGAAACAGATACTCTCAGGCCACATAATCGACGAAGAATACTTTGCGTGGATGCTTGATAAAGTAATAGGCATATTAAAATCCTAATACTGCGCGCAAAGTTTAAAACTTTTTCAGGAAAGGAACAAACATGTTCAAACTCTTAAAGTATTTAAAGCCTTACAGATGGCAGGCGGTCGCTATAGTGCTGCTTACCGCCGTGCAGGCAATAAGCCAGCTTTATCTGCCTAACCTTATGTCCGACATAGTCAACAGGGGCGTCGTGCTTAAAGATATAGACTTTATAATCAATACCGGGCTCGTCATGCTCGGCTACGCGCTTTTAGTATCGATATGCACGATAGTGGGCAGGTACTTTGCCGCCAAAACGTCCGTGGGGTTCGCCAAAGACCTGCGCCGCGATATATTCGCGGCTGTGGAAGGCTTTTCGCTCAGCGAGTTCGACAGGATAGGCACCGCCTCTCTGATAACGCGCTCCACAAACGACGTAACGCAGATACAGAACGTAATGACAATGATACTCGCTATGCTTATAGCGGCGCCGATAACGGCAGTAGGCGGCATAATAATGGCTGTGCAGAACGACGCTCACTTAAGCTGGCTCATAGTCGTTATCATCGTCGTCATATCGGCGCTGATACTAGGCATAGCCCAAAAGGTAATGCCGCTTTTCAAGTCGCTGCAGAAAAAGATAGACAGAGTCAACCTAGTGCTGCGCGAGGGTTTGACGGGCGTACGAGTGATACGCGCGTTCAACAAAACGGAGTACGAGCAGGAACGCTTTGACGCCGCCAATAAGGACCTTACCGATACTTCAATATCCGTGCACCGCTGGATGGGCGCAATGTTCCCCGCAATAATGCTCGTACTCAACATAGGCACCGTGCTCGTCATATGGTTCGGAGGCCAGCTTGTGGACGCCGGCGAAACGCAGGTAGGAGACCTGATGGCGTTCCAGCAATACGTGATGCAGACTTTGTTTGCTCTCATTATGGCGACGATGATGTTCGTAATGCTGCCAAGGGCTCAGGCGTCCGCCGAGCGCATAAACGAGATATTCAGCCTCAAGCCCACCGTAGTGGACACGACGGACACAGCGCCAGCAACCTCACTAAAAGGCCATGTAGAGTTCAAAAACGTGAGCTTTTATTATCACGGCTCCCAGGAACCCGCGATAGAGAACGTATCGCTTACCGCGCGTCCCGGCGAGGTCACTGCGATAATAGGCAGTACTGGCTCGGGCAAATCCACGCTCGTAAAGCTGATACCCCGGTTTTACGACGCGAGCGAAGGCGAGGTGCTTCTGGACGGCGTTAACGTACGGGACTACCCGCAGGAAGCGCTGCGCGCTAAAATTGGCTTCGTTCCGCAAAACGTAAGCCTTATGAGCGGAACGATAGCGAGCAACATACGCTACGGAAAGGAAGACGCCACCGACGAGGAGATAAAGCGCGCTATAGATATAGCGCAGGCCGGAGATTTCGTCGCCGGGCTTGAGGAGGGCTTGGAGTCCCCCGTCGCACAGGACGGCACTAACTTCTCGGGCGGCCAGAAGCAGCGGCTGTCGATAGCAAGGGCTCTAGTAAGAAAGCCGGAGGTATATATATTCGACGACAGCTTCTCGGCGCTCGACTTCAAGACGGACGCAAAGCTGCGCAAAGCGCTGTCGGGCGAGATAAAACAGGCGACGGTGTTCATAGTTGCCCAGAGGGTAAACACCGTGATGAACGCGGACAACATAATAGTGCTCGACGAAGGAAAAGTCGTGGGGCAGGGAAAGCATAAAGAACTGCTTGCTGGCTGCGATACTTACAGGGAAATAGTATCGTCCCAGCTCTCGTTGGAGGAACTGGCATGAGTGAAGCTAAAAAACAACCCGCATCATTTAACAGGCAGCGCACGCGCCGCGGTCCGGGCGGACCCGGGCCGGGACACGGCATGCCTATGGAAAAGCCAAAGGATTTCAAGGCAAGCTTCAAACGGCTGCTGTCTTACCTCTCAGGCCATAAAGCGGCGCTTGCGCTCGTGGTGGTAGTCGCGATGGGCAGCGCGGTACTTTCGATATTCGGCCCTAAGATATTGGGCAACGCTACGACCGAGCTGTTCAAGCCCACAATGGCCAAGGCGGAGGCGCTTTCCGAATTAAAAACGATACTGCCCGAGGACGTCGTGGCGCAGCTCGGCAGCGGAAAGCTCTCCGAGCAGGAAGCTATGGACCTTGTCATGCAAAACGTGGACATGACCGACCCAAGTCAGGCGGCAGTGCTTCAATCGACGATGCAGCAGCTAAATGAAGCAAGCAAGCTTGGCATAGATTTTGCAAAGATACTCGGCATACTGATAACGGTGCTGATACTTTACGTCGCAAGCGGCATATTTGGCTTTATAATGCAGTTCGTAATGGCAAAGACGTCCCAGCAGATAGTGTACGACATGCGCAGCGAGGTGGACGCAAAGCTCTCGAAGCTGCCGCTTAAGTATTTCGACAGACACACGCACGGCGAGATACTTTCCCGTGTGACCAACGATATCGACACGATATCCCAAGCGCTCGCGCAGGGCATCACGCAGGTAATCACGTCGATAACGATGCTTGTTGGTATCGTCATTATGATGTTCTCCATATCGTGGATTATGACGCTTGTATCACTGGTGGTGCTGCCCGCAAGCTACATACTTGTTCAGATGGTCGTCCGGAAGTCGCAGAAGTATTTCAAGGGGCGGCAGAGCGAGCTCGGCAATATAAACGGCCACGTCGAGGAGATGTACGGCGCTCATACCATCGTAAAGGCGTTCGGCAAAGAAAAGGACAGCGTAGAAGCGTTCGATGAGATAAACGAGCGCCTGTATACCGTCGGCTGGAAGGCGGAGTTCCTCTCGGGGCTCATTATGCCGCTTATCAACTTTTTGAGCAACTTTACGTATGTGTTCGTGTGCGCCATAGGCGGCATAATGGTGATTAACGGCAGAATAACAATAGGCGACGTACAGGCGTTCATAGTATATTCGCGCCAGTTCACGCAGCCCATTCAGCAGGTCGCGCAGATAGCCAACGTATTGCAGTCAACGGTGGCGTGCGCCGAGCGCGTGTTCGAGGTATTAGACGAAGAAGAGATGACGCCCGACAAACGCGACAATGTTATCAAATACCCCAAAGGCGCCGTGCGCTTCGAGCATGTTTCGTTCGGCTACGAGCAGGGAGTTACCATAATAAAGGACATGAACCTGGACGTTAAGCCGGGCGACGTAGTCGCTATAGTAGGGCCTACCGGCGCGGGCAAGACTACGCTTGTCAACCTGCTTATGCGCTTTTACGACGTGGACAGCGGCAGGATAACGGTGGACGGCGCGGATATCACGAGCATACCGAGGGAAGATTTGCGCCGCGAGTTCGGCATGGTGCTTCAGGATACGTGGCTTTTCGGCGGTACCATAAAAGAAAACATACGGTACGGCAGGGAAGGCGCTACCGACGAAGAGGTAATACGCGCCGCCAAGATGGCGCACGCAGACCACTTCATACGCACATTGCCGCAAGGCTACGACACCGTGCTCAACGAAGAGGCGTCCAACATTTCGCAAGGCCAAAAGCAGCTTTTGACGATAGCGAGGGCGCTGCTCGCCGATCCCGCGATACTGATACTCGACGAAGCCACGAGCAGCGTGGACACGCGCACGGAGGCGTATATACAGAACGCTATGATAGAGCTGATGAAGGGCAGGACCAACTTCGTAATAGCGCACAGGCTCTCCACGATACGCGACGCGTCCACAATACTTGTTATGAACAACGGCGAGATAATAGAGCAGGGCAGCCACAAGGAGCTTATGGCCAAAAACGGATTCTACGCCGACCTGTATAACAGCCAATTCACCGGCGCGGCGGTATAGCCGCGTTTGGGTACTCCACTTTAAGGGGAGGCAGCATAAAGCTCCGAACGCTCATAATAAGCCTGTATTGCCCGCAATAGATTATTAGTATAGTATGTTAACGTATAAACCCTAAATTTACAAATTCGAGGCGGAAGGGCGGTACTATGAACAGGAAACTGATAATGCTGGCGGCGGTTCTCATACTCGTGCTTGCGGCCGCCATTTTACTGCTCAAGGGGCCGCTTGACGCCGGGCAGTCGCATACTGAGGCAAGCCCGCCAGCGAGCGCCGCAGCGGCGCCTTCCGAAGTAGCGGCAGTTACGCCCGTCGCTACTACGAGCCCGGATATATCCATAAGCATACTGCCCTCAAAGCCGCCGAAATACATATTCATAATGATTGGCGACGGCATGGGCAAGGGGCAAAGAGCGCTGGCACAGGGCTATGCCGAATATAAGGGTATCAAAACGCCTCTCGTAATGAACGCGTTTCCGGTAAGCGGCACGGTAACCACGCGTTCGCTCAACGCCGACATAACCGATTCCGCGGCGGCAGGCACCGCGCTTGCCACCGGGCACAAGACCAACAACGGCATGCTCTCTGTTACGCCGGAGGGGGAAGCTTTAAAGACAATCATAGAGGAAGCGGAAGACTTGGGGTTTTCCACCGGCATCGTTACGACGACGTCTATAACCAACGCAACTCCCGCCGCGTTCGCGTCGCATGTAGAGAGCAGGGCATATGATGCGGATATCGCGCTTGATTACCTCGATTCGGGAGTGGACTTCTTTGCGGGCGGAGGGAATCAGTATTTTCTGCCCTCTTCGTATTCGGGCGGGCTGGACGCTGCGGGCGCTTTGCTTGCGTCCGGCCGCGGCGACGAACGGGATCTGGTATCCGAATTTGCGGATGCGGGCTATAAAACGTTTATAGGCGCGCGGGGCGCGTTGGATTTTGCGTCGTATGTTCCTTCGGCGGGAGACAAAGTGCTGGCATCGTTTGTTAACTCTCATATGCCTTACGAGCTGGATAGAACGGCCTCGCTTCCCGCTCCGAGCCTTGAGACGATGACGCAAAAAGCCGTTGAAACGCTGGCCTTTGACAGCGACGGCTTTGTGCTGATGGTGGAGGGCGGGCGCATAGACCACGCCTGCCATATAAACGACGCCGCGAGCGCAATACGCGAAACGCTCGCGTTCGACGATGCCGTGAGTGCCGCCTATGATTTTTACACGCGGCATCCCGAAGAGACGCTCATTGTGGTTGTAGCCGACCACGAAACGGGAGGACTTCGCTTCGAGCTTTCCGATGTGGAATTTGCCCGTATAGACGCGATTAATGTATCGATTCAGGGAAAGGTGCAGACGGCGTACTCAGGAGACAGGGAAGCGTTCTATTCTTTTATTGCCGAAAGCCTCGGGCTTGCGGACTTGAATACGAGGGAAAGAGGCATAATAGACGAAGCGTTTGACGCCGCTGATAAAGCCGACCCGGAAAAAGGCTACGGTTCGGTGGTGGCGCTGGCCGTATCGGATATTGTCTCACGGCGCGTAGGCGTTAAATGGAGCGACACGGCTCATACCGCGGCTTCGGTGCCGCTGACCGCAGTGGGGCTTAATGCGGACAGATTCTCCGGCAAAAAAGACAACGCCGAAATAGGCCAATTACTGTTTGACGTATTGCGGGAGGGCTGATAATATTTACATCAACACGCTCCGCACGCCGAACCTGCCGTATTAAAGCGGCGGGCGCTGACATAGGCTATTATAAAGCTGGCAGTATGCTTGATTGTTGATTGAAGAGTGGTGAAAGCATGTTCAGAAGAATGTTCATAGGAAGAAACGGACCCGACCAGCTGTCGCTCGGCTTAACGCTGCTGGCTTTTGTGCTTAGCCTTATACGCGTAAATGTGTTGTTTTACATATCTTTGGCTATATTGGTTCTTGCGATACTGCGCATGTTCTCAAGGAACATAGAGCAGCGCAGAAAAGAGAATTTAATGTTCTTAAAGCTGGTTAACAAGCCCAAGATGTGGTATTATAATTTTAAGGCGTCAGTGCAGCAAAACAAAGCTTACAGGATATTCAAATGCTCACAATGCGGGCAGAAGCTGCGGGTGCCCAGAGGCAAGGGCAAGGTCTCGATAAAGTGTTCAAAATGCGGCAACAGGATGATAAAGAACACCTGACCGTTTAAATTAAAGAAGAGGTAAACACCATGACAACAATAACGAAAGACATGACGATATCCGAAGTGCTGCAGCTCGACGTAGACGCGGCAATGGTATTTTTCGAATCGGGAATGCATTGCGTCGGCTGCCCCTCGGCTGCGGGCGAAACCATCGAAGAAGCAAGCGCCGTGCACGGCATTGATTCTGACGATCTTGTGGACAAGCTCAATAAATATTTTGAGGAAAAAGAAACAACAAAATAATAAAAAAGTGAGGTAAATGCCATGAAGAGTTACGAATGCACTGTTTGCGGTTATGTTTACGACCCCGCCGAAGGAGACCCTGACAACGGCGTTGCGCCCGGCACTGCCTTTGAAGATTTGCCTGAAGACTGGGTGTGCCCCATGTGCGGAGCGAGCACATCTATGTTCGAGGAGATCTGACATAGCATTATGAAGCAGCCGGTAGAAATAACAAAAGGCATATACTGGGTCGGCGCGCAGAACCCCGATCTAAGGGTGTTCGACGTCATAATGCGCACTGAATGGGGTACGTCTTATAACAGCTACCTCGTCAAAGGAACCGAAAAGACGGCTTTGATCGATTCGGTCAAGGAGCAGTTCTCGGACGAGCAGGTAGAGCGGATATCCAAAGTCTGCGATGTTAAGTCTATTGACTATATAATCTGCAACCATACCGAGCCTGACCATTCGGGCGCTCTTTGGAAGCTGCTCGAGCTTGCACCGGGCGCTACCGTATTATGCTCAAAGCCAGCGAGCGTTTTTCTGCGCAGCATAATGAACAGGGATTTTTCCTGCCGCGTTGTGACGGACGGCGACACATTGGAGCTCGGAGGCAAGACTTTAAAGTTCATCTCCGCGCCGTTTTTGCACTGGCCCGATTCCATATTCACGTACGTGACGGAAGACGCAGTGCTGTTTTCGGGCGACGTGTTCGGGTTCCACTTCTCCGCCGAGAACGTGTTCGACGATTTAACGCCGCTCTCGGACGAGATGCTCAAGTCGCAGAAGTATTACTTCGACGTAATAATGGGGCCTTTTAAAAATTATGTGCTCGACGCGGTCAAAAAGATACGCCCGCTGCATATAGACGTAATAGGCCCGTCTCACGGCCCGGTGCTGCGCAAAGCGCCAAAAGAGGCTGTAGACAGGTACGAGGAATGGGCTTCCGACATACTACGCGTAAATGATCCCAGGAAAGTTTACATAGGCTATGTGTCGTGTTACGGCTATACGAAGATGCTCGCCGAAGCAATATACGGCGTCGTCACCAAAGCGGGCTATTCGGCCGAGATGGTAGACGTCTCAACAGCGGACGCCGCCTCCGCAGCCGCAAAGATACACGCCTGCGACGCGTTTGCTATTGGCTCGCCCACTATTAACCGCGACGCGTTAAAGCCCGTCTGGGATGTGCTGTCCTCCGTGTCCACGTACATAATCAAGGGCAAACCGGCCGCCGTATTCGGCTCGTTCGGTTGGAGCGGCGAGTCCATTAAGTTCCTGGGCGAACGCCTGCGCGACGTGGGCGCCGACGTGATAGGCTCGTGCAGCGCTAAATTAAAGCCCGACGAAAAGGAAATAGCGGAAGCCGAAAAATTGGGCAAAGCTATATGCGACGCTCTCGCGAGCCAGTCGTAGCCAAAATAAGCTAATCGCAAAAAGGACGGGAACGTCCTTTTTTACTTATAGTAAAACCTCCGAATTTGAAAACCTCTCAACTTGCTGACAAAATTTCCATCCGAAAAAAACAAAAATAAAACTAGAATATTAACATGCCCTTCATCTGGACTCTGCCAGTGAAGGGCGAACAATAATTTATTAAATTCGCGCAGAAGCGCCCAGCCGCCCGTACCGAAGGTACAGGCTGGGCAAGACCCGATGACAAACATTAGTTTGTCATCGGTTTAAAAGAGGCTTCACATTCGTAAAGCCTCCCGTGAATCTTCTATCTGTCTTAAACCTGCGCTTCCGGCACTTCCTGCCCGAACACGCTCTTTATATGCTCCGTGCTGAACTTGGCGGATACAACGCTGACAACAGGCGTTATTATCAGCGACGCTATCATCGCCATAGCGCCAATAGCGGGCGGGCTCATCCATTTGGGCAGTATGCCGCCAACCGCATTGAGTATCATCAGCGGCACCGTTATGCCGAGGCCTACTATGAATCCGCTCCATGCTCCCGCCTTCGTCATTCCTTTCCACCTTACGCCGTACAAAAACGGCGCGAGGAAACAGCCCGAAAGCGCGCCCCACGAATAAGACATCAATGTAACGATTGCGGCGGGCTGCAGCAGCGCTATCGCGAGCGATACCGCGACGAACACCGCGCACAGCGAGCGCATCCACACCATTACCTTTTTATCTTCCATATCCGGCTTTAATACCCCCTTTATAAGGTCCATAGAAATCGACGACGACGATACGAGGACTAAAGACGACAGCGTAGACATAGAAGCCGAGAGCAGCAGCATCAGTATCAGCCCGAGCATCACCGGCGGCAGCGCCTGGCCTAAAACCTGCCCCATTATGTTGTCGGGGTTAGTCGCGTCAATACCGGGGAAAAGCCGTCCGAAACCGCCCACAAAGTATGCGCAGCCTCCGATGACGAGCGCAAACAGCGTGGAGATAACCGTGCCCCTCTTTATAGCCTTTGTGTCGCGTATCGCGTAAAACTTATGCACCATCTGCGGCAGCCCCCATGTGCCAAGCGACGTCAGCAGTATCAGCGATACAAGCCCGACGGCGTTTTCCGGCGAACCGAACGGAGCGGCAAGCCCCGGCCCAATCTCCGGAATCTCGGCAAGCTTTGAGAGCCCAGCCGACAGCCCGCCGACAGCCTCGTTGCCCAGCACCATAAACACCATTATCACGACGCCCACTATCATTACGAAGCCCTGTACAAAGTCGGCGAGCGCCGTCGCTACGTAGCCTCCTATAAGCAGGTAGAAAGCCGTGATGAGCGCCATCGCGGCCATGCAGTATTCGTATGTGAGGCCTATAGGCTTGAATATCATTTCAAAGAAGTAGCCTAGCCCCTGATATACGCTCGCGCAATAGGGCACGAGAAAAATGAATATCAGCAGCGCCGCGAGTATCTTCATGTTCTGCGACTGGTAGCGCTTTTTGAAGAAGTCGGGCATAGTGGAGGCGTCGAGCCTGTGCGTTATCTCCCGCGTGGGCTTCGCCATCAGCAGCCACACCACAAGCGTGCCTATAACAGCATTTGCTATGCCTACCCATGTAACGCTTACGCCCATGCTCCAGCCGAACTTTCCTGCATATCCCATGAATATGACCGCAGAAAAATACGTCGTGCCATAGGCGAACGCCGTCATCCAGGCGCCCATTTTACGGCCGCCTAAAAAGAAATCGTTAAGCGTTTTTGCTTTACGCCGCGAATATACAGCGACAGCGGCAATGATGAGTACATAGATACAAAATATGATGATCTGTTCAACCATAAGAAAACCTTCCTTCCATACTACGGTTTTTAGGAAATAAAAAAACACCTGCCATACTACATTTCTTCCAACTGTATATTACTATACAGTGTATGAATATGCAAGCGTCAAATATAAAAACAGATGATATAAACGTTTTTGCGCTATCCCACGAGCTCTTTTATCCTGGCGAGGTTATCCATCGCCGTGCGTTCGCCTATGCGCAGCACGTTTTCCACGCTCTTAAAATAATGCGTGGGGTATCCTTCGAGCGCGGGCTTCAGCATTATGTCACTATATTGCTCGCACAGGCGGCTGTTGGCGTTAGTGCTTATGTTGAGCGCCGTTATCATCACCTTAAGCCTTTTAGTGCTGCGCGTGCCCCTTGTCTTATCCGAGTTTAAGTCTATGCCCACCACCTTTTCGGCGCCCATCTCCCGAACCGCTTCCGTGGGTATGCTGCGCAGCGTCCCGCCGTCTATGTATGTTCTGTCCCCTATCCTGACCGGCTGGAATATTCCGGGCACGGCGCAGCTCGCCGATACCGCCGCGGACACCCTGCCGCGATTTAAAGTTTCAAGCGTCCCGCGCTCTAAATCCACCGCTGTCGCGCAAAAAGGCTTGTTTAAATCGTCGAACGTTTTGCCTTTTAGGAAGTGGTCCGCCAAATCCTGCACGACTCGCGGCTCTATGTACGTTAACAGCGTTTTCGCAGGCAGCCTTTGCTTTATGTCGAGCACGTATTCGTACAGCTTTCGCCACGGTATACCCGCAGCATATAGCGCCCCCGCAATCGCGCCCGCCGAATTGCCCGCCACATAATCGAAATCCACGCCGTACTCCTGAAATACCCTTATGGCGCCCACATGCGCTATGCCGCGCGTGCCGCCCCCGCCGAATGCTATGCCTGTCTTTGCCTTCCCCATAACATCACCCTTATATACTATGCGAAATAAGGAACGGCTGGTTACTTATGATAGATACTGCGGCGCTGCTTTTGACCGCTTTTAACATATGGTATTACAATAATAGAGGCAAGCCATGGAACATACGCTCAATTCTTTGCGTCTTACGGTAAGAGGAAGGGAGAATGAAAAATGAAAAAGATTTTATTTACTGTATTTTCTGTATTACTGATGCTTTCCGCGTGTTCGCCGGCAGCTTCCGGTCCGTCGTCTTCGCAGGGCGTTAAAGGCATAAGCTACCGCGCCGAACTTAAAGCACAGCCCATTGAGTCTTTGGGAGCCGATTTTGTGTCGGGAATAAACTCGTTCGGGTTAAAATCCGCCGCGCTGCTTTACAACAGCGAGCATAATCTCGCCGTCTCTCCCGTGAGCTTAGAGCTCGCGCTCGCCATGGCGCGCATGGGCGCCGGCGGCTTAACTGCGGAAGAGATGACTAAAGCGCTCGGGCTTTCCGGGCTAAGCGACGAAGATATCACCGCAGCGTGCCGCTCGCTTATGTGGCGCGCCAACACAGGCGGCATGGAAGCCGCTAACTCCATATGGCTCGATAAAAGTTATCCGTTCAGCGAAGGCTTTGTTAACACATGCACAGGCGACTTCATGGCCGACGCGTTTCCGCTCGAGATACCCGGAGCAATGAACGCGATTAATGCGTGGGCAAGCGAAAAGACGCACGGAAAGATAGACGGAATAATACCGCAGGAGCTGGATCCGTTAACAAAACTCGTGCTGTGCAACGCCCTTTATTTCCTTGGCGACTGGACGGTGCCTTTTGACGCGAACTACACCTACGACGACTATTTTGCAGCCCCTTCGGGCAAGGTCAAAGTATCGTTCATGAACGACGACCGCGGCCTACCCTACTACTCCGACGATAAATTCTCAATGATATCTCTTTCGTTCAAAAACGAGGAGGGTGAAGGCAAATACGCGATGGCTTTCCTGCTGCCCGCCGAAGGCTCGGACGTCGCCGCTATGCTCTCGTCGCTTTCCGCGGAAAGCTTCTCCGCAGCGCTATCCGGCATGACCCCGCAGCAGGTGGATATAAAGCTGCCTAAGTTTGAATACTCGTTTTCTACTTCGTTCAAACAGACGCTTACATCGCTCGGCATGAACGAGGCCTTCAAAGCAAGCGCTGATTTTTCCGGCATGACGGGCGGCGATAACGAACTCTATATAGACGACGTGCTGCACAAATGCTATATAAAAATAGACGAACTGGGCGCGGAAGCCGCCGCCGTCACTGCGGTAGTGATGGAGGCAGGCGCGATGCCGCCGGAGGAGATACGCGAGTTCCACGCCGACAGGCCTTTCGTATTTGCCATCTACTCGCAGGAGGACGGCGCTATAGCGTTCCTAGGCGTTGTGAACAATCCGGCGCAGGAGTGACGCATCAATTACGCCGCGGCTTTATATGAACACTATCCGCACGAAACGCAGGAAAAACGCCTGCGTTTTTTATTATTTACAAGATACCGCCCAGCAGCCTGTCTTAACCTTTAATATATTTCCAATGTGTGGTATACTATGTATATTATTATAGAAATGGAGGCCTTATATGAAAGTCATAGCTATCAACGGCAGCCCCAGAAAGCAATGGAACACCGCAATGCTGCTGCAGTCGGCGCTCAACGGCGCGGCGGCGGCGGGCGCGGAGACAGAGCTTATACATCTGTATGATATCAATTTTAAGGGCTGCACAAGCTGCTTTGAATGCAAGCGTATCGGTTCAAACAGCTACGGGCGCTGCGCGATGAACGACGCCCTTACCCCCGTGCTTGAGTCGTTTGGGCAAGCGGACGCCGCCATATTCGGCTCGCCACTCTATTTCGGCAACATAAGCGGAGAATTGAAATCGTTCCTTGAACGGCTGTGGTTCCCCTATCTGATGTACACAAAAAAGCTGGAGCGTTCGCTGTTTCCCCGCACATTAAACACGCTGTTCGTATATACGTCCAACGCGCCCGAAGGTCAGATAATGATTAGCGGCCTCGATAAGTTTCTCTCCGGCAACGAACGCATGTGCGCGATGCTCTTCAAAGGCAAATCGAGCTCGTATTACTGCACCGAGACGTTGCAGTTCGACGACTATTCAAAATACGTTTCCGACATGTTCGACGAAAATTCGCGCATCCGCCGCAGAGACGAGGTATTCCCCAAGCAGCTGCTCGACCTATATGAGCTGGGCGAAGGTCTGTTAAGCTGACTGATAGAGGTCAGCATGCCCTGCTATATGCATTCTTCGCGCCGTTTCTTTTACAAATGGTATTATTATTGCTTCCATTATTTCATGTGTAACATTTTTGCGAAATGTTTCGCTGTAATTCAATTTTTGTGTTATAATGTTATAATATAACACAGCGGAGGTAAGACATGAAAATAATCGCATACAATGCAAGCCCGCGGAAGCAATGGAACACAGCGATGCTGCTCGAATCGGCGCTCAAGGGCGCTGCCTCAGCGGGGGCGCAAACCGAACTCATACATTTATACGACCTTAATTACCATGGTTGCATTAGCTGCTTCGAATGCAAAAGGATAGGAGGACAAAGTTACGGACGGTGCGCGCTGAAGGACGATTTGTCCCCTGTGCTCGAATCGTTTAAAGAAGCGGACGCCGCTATTTTCGGCTCACCTATCTACTTTTGGAATGCCAGTGGCACGCTGCGCTCGTTCCTTGAGCGGTTGTGCTTTCCGTATGTTATATACACGAAAGACGAAGAGCGTTCTTTGTTTCCCCGCAGCATAAATACGCTGTTCGTGTACACATCAAACATGGCGGAAGATCTGCTTAAGACATCCATAGTCGGCCAGTCCCTTTCGTGCAACGAGTTCGTAAGCACGTCGGTGTTCAAAGGCAAATCGAGCTCGTATT
>JAEZIZ010000052.1 GCA_023415915.1 Bacillota bacterium
TGGAGAGATGGATTACCCCCATTATCCTCATATTTGAATCGAGCTTTATATCTACTTCTTTCGGTTTTTCAAATGAAAAACCCCGTTTTTCGTTTATTGAAAACAGGGTTTATCGACAGTCTGAAGCCATACACAAGGTATGGCTTTTCGTTTTGGTACCTCCTAGGGGAAATTCACCGACTATGTTTATACGTAGCCGCGCCGTTTCTTTAATGCGGTTGTGCTAATACCATCAAGCCGGGTCGGGATAAACGTGCCACTGGCACGTTTATTTTCCCTCCCTTCGATTCCCCATGAAATTTACCAACAATAAATGCCACCTTAAGGTGGCATTTATTGTTGGTACCTCCTAGGGGAATCGAACCCCTGTTACCGCCGTGAGAGGGCGGTGTCTTGACCGCTTGACCAAGGAGGCGCTTTGAGGAGTTTATTTTAACAGAAATATTTCAATATATCAACCCCCAAATATGAGAATTACATACGATTAATAAATCAAAATATGGTAAAAAACGCCATTGACATTCAGCATTTTATGTTATATATTTATAACATATTGTGGTGTATTTCTAACATCGAAAGGGTGGTAATATGAATAATAAACTTGGCTTTCTGAGTATTCTCGGTTTATTGGGAATACTCGGTATCGTAACCGATAACAGATACTTTCTTTGCTTCTTTGCGTTCCTTGTATTCTTTCGCTACTTCTTTGTGATACCTGACGAATTGTTTATGCAGAACGTGCGGCGCGCTGCAACGCCCGCGTTTTTTACCTGCATTGCAGCTCAGGCGGTAACATTATTGGTCACCGCGTTCACCAAAAGCAATGAGCAGCTGATAACCGGTTTTGCGTTGAGTTTTTCAGTTTCAATGACGCTGTTTATTATACTTTTGGTCATTGCTGAATTCAAGGAGCAGAGAAATCGCTGATATGGCTATAATAACAAAAATAAAAGAATACAGGGCAAGGTATGGCATGACGCAGGAAGAGCTCGCCCGCAAGGTAGGGGTCAGGCGCGAAACGATAGTACATCTTGAAAACGGCAGATACAACCCCTCATTAAAGCTCGCTTCAGACATAGCGAAAGCGCTTCACTCCACCATCGACGATATATTTACGGTTACGGACGACTGACAGACACGATCCTTCATATAAAAGTGGGCCGGCATGGTTTTCCACCCCGGCCCTGCAAAGGAGAAAGGTTCAAGAAAGATTCCGCAGCTTATCAAGCGCCCTTTGGTCCGCGATGTTCGTTGACTGCCAGCCAAGGCTTTGAACATCCGCATACTGATAGTATTTTTCCTGCATTGCCGCCTTTGCTTCGTCGTCATACACTTCGGGATGCGCCTTTATAAAATCGCACGTTTCCGATATCGCGTCGCCCGAAAGCGTAAACAGATACGCGGCGTCTATTTTACCCGTGCTCTCATACCACCGGATGTTCCTGCGCGCAACGTACAGCTCAGGGTTTACCGCAACAAGCACGCAGAAGTAAAGCAGCGCTGCAACGGCGAAGCATTTAATTACTTTTATGCTGTCGATGTATATGCGGGCCAGCATTATCACGTTCAGTATCACGAGCAGCAGCATGAACGAGTGGGATACAAACCGGGAGACGGTATATCCGTATGATAGTTCGTAATACTCTAGGCGCATATGCGAAGACGCCATTATCACGAAATTAAACGCTATCAGTATCGTATACAGTACTTTCAGGCTCGTTTGCGTTTTCCCGTCCTTCTGTTTTGTAAACCTTAGCGCCAGCGCGATTATAAGGAAGTTAAGGCATGTTACAAACAGCAACTCTCTAAAGCCGCTCACCGCGTATGCCGAGCTTGTCAGCCCGAGCTGTTTGGCCATAGTCTCGCTCGTTTCGAAGAAGTAGCCGAATTGCACCGCCCCGAACAGTATATACACTGCGCTTACCATGGAGAGTGCCACCAGCATTGTCACGCACTGCACCGGCCGCTTGCCTGCGATATCAAAAGCCTGCCTTTTGCCCGTATACTCGGCCCTTCCGGCCGTAGAAATCGGCGCAACAGCCGCAGACGCGGCGAGAAGGAACATGAATATATAGAGGAACGCGTCGCTTAAATCTAGCTGCGCAAACAGCAGTCTCACATAAGCCGCTATCTGCCTGTCCGCGATTTGCAGCAGCGGTACTATGATTATCAGCAGCACGGCTCCTATGAGTATGCCGGCTATCACCCCTCTCTTATTTTCCGATTGTCTCTTGAATATGCCGTTTATGGAGCCCGCAACAAACTGCCCCAGCCCCAGCAGCATACGGTTGATGCCTGCAAATATTATGTCAATGGAAAACAGCGGTTCGTACCAGCGGTAAACAGCGTTGTCCGAAAGCACGATATACTGCACGAACATCACAAACAGTATCACAAGCACGCTTAAGTAGTTTAAAAACGTACTGCCCACAAACGCGTATGCCGCAAGGAATATAACGGGCAATGAAAAGAGCGTTACGAGTACCTCCTGCCGAAACGTCTTTTTCATAAACTGCGCTCTGTTTATAAGCGCGAAGCCGTAAAGCAGCAGTACGAACAGCAGCAGATTGACGCCGAGACTCTGGTTGGTAAAAAGATATGAAAACAGCACGCCGAATGCCGCAGCGCTAAGCAGCAGTTTAGCCGGGGTGTTTGCCTTCTCCCTTGTTTCGTCCTGCCGCGGTAATACTGAAAATTCTTCTGAATCGCCTAATTCATACATGTTTCCCGCCCTCCGTGCATTCCGGTTCTTTCTTGTCTTGCGCCGCATCGCTTTTCTTTTCTTTTTTGTGTTTCTTGGTTTTATCGTCAGAGCTTTTATTTGCGAAGTATTCATACAGGTAACTCGTATCGGTCATATGCATTGCCTCCCTGGTTTTTTAAAATCATAAGACATAATTTATGGTTTGTCAATTATTATTATCTGTTTATCAATAATTTATTCATGTTCTTCATGTTTGTTGCTTGACAGCGGTAATACATAACGCATCTTCACCCCATACGCAAAAAGAGCCCGTATTCAACGGACTCTTTTCGACAATATTGACATGCAATCATGTTTTGCGTTTGGGTTTCTGCGTGTAATCGCTCATTACTTCCTTGAGTATCTCCACGGTCTCCTTTGAATCGTTGAGCTCCTGCTTAAGCCTGTTTATTTCCGCTTCCAGCGCCATCACTCTTACTGACTCCATATCCTCGCGCACACGGCTCGCGGCTTTCGCGCCGGGCTCCTTCTTTTTTCTTTCCGCTTTACTCTTCGTATGTTCCGACATGGGTTCCACCTCGCTCTTCACATAATCATAGTCCAGCAATTCGTTGAACCTGCCGCGCTTTGTGTAGCGCGTATGCAGAAGTTCGTGGGATATATGGCTTCCCGGAAATTCCAGGTATTCCGCATAAAGATGCTTTACAGATGGGTTCTCGTGCGATTTGCGTATCACCTTTGCCTCGTCTTCGTCGTATATGCCGCGTAGTCGCTTTATACGCACATCCGGGTCTTTGGACCTCGGCTGCCCGCCGCCCATTATGCATCCGTTCGGGCATCCCATTACCTCTATGAAATGATACGGCGATTCGCCTTTTTTGACCTGCTCCATCAATATTTTCGCTCCGGCCAGCCCGCTCGTTACCGCAACCTTTACGACAACGCCGTCCAAAAACTTATAATCGGGCAACGGGTTCTCGATAGTTATGTCCGCCGTCTTTATCTGCTCGAGCCCTACGATGGGCGTTACATGCAGCCCTTCAAACGGCAGCTCGCGGCCTGTCACTAGCTCGTATACGGTGCGCAGCGCGGCTTCCATCACGCCGCCCGTAACACCGAATATATCGGCGGCGCCCGTAGACATGCCGAGCGGGTTGTCAAAGCTGCTTTCCGGCAGCAGCTCAAAATCTATGCCCGCCTCTCTTATCATCTGCCCGAGCTCCCTCGTTGTCAACACCGCGTCCACGTTGGGATAGCCGCCGTTTTTCATCTCGCGCCTGTTAATCTCGAATTTTTTGGCGGTGCACGGCATCACGGACACAACGAACATATCCTTAGGATCGACGCTTATTTGTTCGGCGTAGAACGACTTTGCGAGCGCTCCCAGCATCGTGTGCGGAGATTTGCATGTCGACAGGTGATCCAGCTCTCCGGGGTACGCATGTTCAACATATTTTATCCAGCCCGGGCTGCACGACGTTATCATAGGAAGCATGGCTTCCCCGCCCGTAAGCACCTTTGTCAGCCTTGTGAGCAGCTCCGTGCCTTCTTCCATTATAGTCAGGTCGGCGGTGAAATCCGTGTCGAATATATCGTCGAACCCTAAAGTCCTAAGCGCCTGTGCAAGCTTGCCCGTCACCCTTGCTCCCGGCTCGAGCCCGAATTCCTCGCCTATTGCGACTCTTATCGCAGGAGCCACCTGAACTACGCACCTTTTGCCGGGGTCGCTTAAAGCATCCCATACGCTCTTTGTTGCGTCCGTTTCCTTAAGCGCTCCTACGGGACATACTACTATGCACTGCCCACAGAACGCGCAGTTTACGCTGCCCAGCGGCAAATCCATCGCGGGGCCAATTATGGTGTCAAAGCCTCTGTGCTGCGCGTTCAATATGCCTACGCCCTGTACGTCGTTGCATGCTGTGACGCAGCGGCGGCAGAGCACGCACTTTGACATGTTCCTCGTTATGGATACCGACGATTCTATGTTATACTCGGAATGCTCTCCTTCAAACCTCGTTGCGTCCACGCCCAGCGTTTTGCCGAGTTCCTGCAGCTCGCACGACTGGTTGCGTGTACAGCTCAGGCAATCCTTATCGTGGTCGGACAGCAGCAGCTCGTATAATACTCTGCGCGCCTTACGTACCTTCTCGGTATTCGTATTCACCACCATACCCTCGAATACCTTGGTGATACACGACGCCTGCAGGGTTTTGGCGCCTTCGACTTCCACGACGCATATTCTGCATGAGCCGAACTGGTGGATTCTGCTGAGCGTGCACAGCCCGGGTATGTTTATACCTATCGTTTTCGCCGCTTCCATAATGGTATAATCGTCCGGTACGGTAACGTTGTTCCCGTTTATCGTTATATTAACCATTAAAGCTACCTCCTTTCGCAGTGCAGGCAGCGCATCGCCTCTGCCATCGCGTTAAGTTTGTGATACCCCTGTACGACCTCGTCGAACGAATCTTTGCGCGTTTCGGGATCGAGCATCTCCAGCGGGAACCGCTTGTGTGCGACTATCTCGTCATCATCGGTTATTTTCGGTATGTCTATTGGCTCGCCCTTGTTGAGCTTGCCCTTGCCGCCGAGATATTTATCGATGGAAATGGCAGCCCTTTTGCCGTCCGCTATCGCGCGTATTACCTCGTCGGGGCCTCGCGTTACGTCGCCTCCCGCAAATACGCCTTCCATAGTAGTCATCTGCGTGTCGCCCTGCAATACAAACGTCCCCCAGGGAGTCAGGCCTATCTCGTCCTTGCCTATGAACGGGAAGTCCGCGTACTGGCTTACCGCCGGAATGACCATATCGGTATCAATCATGAAGTTCGAGCCTTCGACGAGCACGGATTTGCGCCTGCCCGACGCGTCAAACTCGCCGAGCTCCATCCTTACGCACTCTATCTTTGCCACCCTGCCGTCGCTGCCCGCTATGAAGCGTACCGGCGCGGCAAGCTCGATGAGTTTAATGCCCTCTTCGAGCGCCTCGTTTATTTCCGACTCGTAAGCCGGCATCATGCCTTTCGTCCTTCTGTACAATATCGTTACGTTATCAGCCCCTAATCGCAGTGCAGTCCTTGCGGAGTCTATTGCCGTGTTGCCTCCTCCTATGACCATTACATTTTTGCCCATGTCTATCGGCTGATGCGTATTCGCTTTTTTAAGGAACTTTATGCCGTGTATAACGCCCGGCAGGCTTTCACCCGGTATGTTTACCTTCTGTGGCAGTTGCGTGCCGGTAGCGATGTATATCGAATCGTACCGCGCTTTTAGCTCGCCGAACAGTATATCCCTGCCTACCTCGGTGTTTAAGTGTATCTTCACGCCTTCCTGCTCAATCAGCTTCACTTCATGCGCAAGAATGTCATTGGGCAGCCGGTATTCAGGTATGCCGTAGGCAAGCACGCCGCCCGCCGTATCGTGCGACTCGTATACATCCACGTCGTAGCCTATCCTTGCAAGGTAATACGCGCATGTAAGCCCGGAAGCGCCCGCGCCTATCACTGCGACGCTCTTGCCGTTCTTCGGGAATACGATATCCCTAGAATAAGCCTTTTCGTTATGCATGGCATAATCGGCAACGAACCTCTTTAAGTCGCATATCGCGACGGCTTCGTCCACCGTTCTTCTGCGGCATTTGCTCTCGCACGGCCGGGTACATATCCTTCCGCAGACCGCAGGGAACGGGTTTTCCTGCCGTATCAGGCGGTACGCGTCCATAAACCGGCCCGCCGCCACAAGCGACATATAACCCGGAACGTTTACGTTTGCGGGGCATGTATTTTCGCATGGCGATATGAAAAGCTCCGAGCAGACGCCCGCCCGGCAGTATTTGTTCCTTATATGCTCGTCGTATTCCTCCCGGAAATACTTAATCGTGCTTAGCACCGGATTGGGCGCCGTCTGGCCAAGGCCGCACATAGCGGTCTCCTGTATCGTCTCGCCGAGCTCTATTAGCAGCTCAACATCGCCTTCCTCGCCTTCGCCGCGCGTGATACGCTCCAGTATCTCGAGCATACGTTTCGTTCCTATGCGGCACGCCGTGCATTTGCCGCACGACTCGTCGCGTATGAAATCCATGAAATAACGGGCGGTATCGACCATGCACGTGTCCTCGTTCATTACTATAAGGCCGCCGCTGCCCATTATCGCGCCCACTTTCTTGATGGTCTCGTAATCCGTAGCCACATTAAGGTTCTCGGTCGTCACGCATCCGCCCGAAGGCCCGCCTATCTGCGCCGACTTGAATTTCTTCTTATTGGGGGTTCCGCCGCCAATCTCGAATATTATGTCTCCGAGCGGCATGCCGATGGGCACTTCTACAATGCCTGTGTTTACCACGTCGCCCGCGAGCGCGAACACCTTCGTACCCTTGCTCGTTTTCGTGCCGAACTGGGTGTACCATTCTCCGCCCCGGTTTATTATCTCGGGCACGCTCGCAAATGTCTCTACGTTGTTTATTATCGTCGGCTTGCCGAACAGCCCTCTCTGGAACGGGAACGGCGGTTTCTGCTTCGGCTCGCCCCTGTGCCCTTCTATCGAAGACATCAGCGCGGTTTCTTCGCCGCATACGAACGCTCCCGCGCCTATCCTTATCTCGATATCAAACGAGAACTTGCTGCCGAGTATGTTCTTGCCCAGCAGCCCGCGCTCCCTTGCCTCGGCAAGCGCCGCCTTCATCCTCTCTACCGCTACCGGGTATTCCGCGCGGATATATATGAACCCCTGGTTTGCGCCTATCGCATATCCCCCTAATATAAGCCCTTCTATTATCGAATGCGGGTCGCCCTCAATGAGGCTCCTGTCCATGAACGCTCCCGGATCGCCCTCATCCGCGTTGCAAACTATATACTTTTCGTCGCTCTCCTGCTTTAATCCCGACTCCCATTTTACGCCCATCGGGAATCCGGCGCCGCCCCTGCCCTTGAGCCCTGACTTTTTGACTTCGTCCACGACGTCCTGAGGGGTCATTTCGTTTAAAGCCTTATACGCGGCAAAATATCCGCCGTTCGCTATATACGCTTCTATATTGCCGTACTCTATCGAGCCGCAGTTGCGAAGCGCTATTTTTACCTGCCTTTTGAAGAAGTTGATATCGTCTATGCAGGGCACGTGCCTCGCAAGCGAATAGTCGTAAAAAGTATACTGCTCGAGCACCTTGCCGCGCAGTATATGCGTTCTTATTATCTCCTTTACTTTCTGTTCGTCCAGTTCCGTATAGAATATCCTGTCGGGCAGCACGAGCATCACAGGGCCTACTGCGCACGTGCCCATACAGCCCGTCTCGTATACCTTCACGGAATCCTTAAGTCCGGCCTTTTCTATCTCGCTTATCGCGGCGTCTCTTACCGCCCCGCAGTTTGACGATATGCAGCCGGCGCCCGCGCAGACGTATATCCTGTATTTATACTTCTGAAGATTGTCGTTATAGTTTTTCTGTATCTCTTTAAGCCTATCCAGCGTTTTAATCTTATCGCTCATACTGCCGCCTCCTATTCATTCTCGTACCTGGCAAGAATAGAGTTCAGCTTGTCTACGTTGACCTGTTTGTATACCACGTCGTCTATCATCATCGCGGGCGCAAGGCCGCACGAGCCTATGCAGCGCGCAACTTCAAACGTAAACTTGCCGTCGTCCGTCGTTTCTCCCACCTCTATTCCGAGCCGGTCCCTCAAGCCTTCCACTATCTTTTTACCGCCGCGCACATAGCACGCGGTTCCAAGGCACACCCTTATCGTATGTTTGCCTCTTGGTTTCGTGGAAAAGAACGAGTAAAACGTAACGACGCCCGACACTTCCGACAATGGGATTCCCATCCTGTCAGCGATAAACACCTGCAGGTCAAGCGGCAGATATCCGTTTATCTCCTGAGCAAGATGCAATACCTGTATCAGGCTGCCTTCCCTGTCTTTGTACAGGTCGATGATGTTGGCGATTTCAGCATATTTTTGCTGTCCGCACCCGTCACAATGCTCCGCCGTTTTCTTTGCGCCCATCATATACCTCCTAACGTGTGATTTTTTTAACAAACTTGTCAATGTAATCATAACAAACAGATGTGATAGAATTATAAAGGTCTGTGAAGAATTTCATAAAGTTTCCGCATAATTCCGCATAATTTTCAACAATTTCAGCGATTTCTATAACAGTATTATCACATTTGTTAATATATTCCACATATACATGTATAATCACTTGATTAATGAGGAAATATCTATTATTATATAATTACTACTTATACTCACATCTTTATGCGTTAAATATATCTGTTGCAAAAACTTGAAAACTGAGGCTTGACATGGGCGATATACGAATACTTATCGCCGGACCGGACGCCGAGACAAGAGCGAGAATCAAGACTCATACCACGTTTGAGGGGTTAATCGCCGACGAAGCCGGCGACGGTATAGCAGTATTAAAGCTGTTCAGGCGAAACGAATACCACATAATTATTATTGACGCCAATATCACGGATCTGGACGCCTGGAACGTTTGCCGCCAGATACGCAAAAGCTCGAATACTCCGATAATAATAATATCGGATAACGACGACGAGGAAGAAAAGCTTTCGTTCTTTGATATTGGCGCGGACGATTTCGTAGTAAAGCCGTTTTCCGGCAAGGTAATGATGGCGCGAATACACGTGATACTTCGGCACAGCCTGGGCAGCGGCAAATATGAACCAAGGCGTCTCATATTTGACGGGCTGTGCATAGACTCCGTATCGCGCACAGTGTATATAGACGGGGAAATCGTGGAGCTTACGCCCAAAGAGTATAAGCTGCTGCTTTTTTTCGCCCAAAACCCGCATGTAGCCATGTCGCGCGAAAGGATATTGCGCAGCGTCTGGGGCGAAGACTTTTTCGGCACCGACCGCACAGTCGACACACACGTTAAAATGCTGCGCGAGCATATAAAGCCGTATGGCAGGTTAATAGACACCGTTTGGGGCGTAGGCTATATATTCAAATGATTAAATAACCGAATAAATGAATCCCTGCGCATCGGGCAGCCGGCGCTTTTTTTATGTGCGGCAGCTCTATGCCAATGGTTGGGGTAACCTAACAGACAAAAGAATCGCAAACCCTTAGGGCTTGCGATTTATCATGTCACAAATGACATGGCAAAGAGGACTCTAATCGCCTCATGGAATTAATTATGGCCGTTAATCCATTAAACAAGATGTCATAGCGAAATCGTTGAGGACTCGGCCTAAGCCGGTGAGCTTTTCATTACCGCTTTGAGGCTCTCCGGCTTATAAATTGAAAACCGTCATTGCTGTTTTACAGAAGCATTGCTCATATTGTTCATTTGTTAAATGAAGGCCCCTATACTTCCCAATCTCGGCTCCTGCATTTATGGGCAAATCTGTGCCGAACATTATGCGATGGCACCCGAGCTTCTCCGAAAATGTTTTCAGATCATATGAAAACGCCCAAGAGGTTTCAAGATAGATATTCGAACATTCCATTGCCGCAACAAGTGCATCCCCACCGAACATGCCTCCCCCCGCATGCGCTAATATGATTTTCATATCCGGGTACCTGCGGGCGATCGGAATAGCAAGGGAAGGAAGCGCATTCGGTATGCCATTCCCTGTATGAATCATAACCGGAACATTGAGCATGGCGGCAGTATCAAATACCTTTTCCGCCTGTGGTGAAATTGGTGAACAGCAAAAAGCCGCGGTATGCAACTTGATACCTTTGAATCCAAGATCCCTTATCGTCCATTTTGCAAATTCCACATATTCCGATTCGGGCATATAAGGTGACAATGCCGCTATACCCCAAAACTTGCCCGGATGTTTTTTGATAAAGTCATATATTCGCAGATTTGCGGCCTTTATATCGTACGTGACCATACCGGTCTGGAGGATAGCTCCATCGATACTATATTCCTGCATATATGAGAGTATCGTTTCTTCGCTATCGTTAGTATTAAACATCAGGTCTTCGCCAAGGTGCATATGAGCATCAATTATCATCTATCATCCCTCCTACGAAAAGATCTGTGACTATATATTCTCGATTTCCCAGGGCTGTCCGCCCGCAAGGCATCCGCCGTCTACATGGTACATCATTCCGGACATGTAGCAGGACGCGTCGGAAGCAAGCAGTATCGTAATGCCAATAAGATCGCTCGGCGTACCCGGCCGTGCCATGGCAATACGGTCCAGCAGAAACCTTGACAGCTTCGGATTTTCCCAGAGCGGAGTCGTCAGCGATGTTTTGATGTGCCCCGGAGCGATGGCGTTCGACCGTATGCCATGCTTTGCCCACTCGATCGCCTGAGCGCGCGTCAGCGCAGCAACGCCGCTTTTCGTCGCACCGTATACGCCGCATCCGCCCAGCATCATCACCGCATTATATGACGCGATGTTTATTATACTGCCCTGATGTGCCTTCGCCATATGTTTGGCCACTTCCTGGCTCATGAAATATACGCCTTTCAGGTTCACGCCCACGATACGGTCAAACGTCTCTTCATCGCCGTACATGCAGCCGATACGTTTGTTGATGCCTGCGCAGTTGATCAGCACATCGATCTTCCCGAAGCGCTCAATCGATTGGGCAACGCAGCTTTTGATCGAATCAAGCGAGAGCATATCCGTATGAATGCACAGCGCTTCCCCTCCGAAAGCGCGGATCCTGCTTTCCGCATCCCGCATACCTTCGTCGTTGACATCAGAAAGTATCACTTTTGCACCAACTTGTGCAACCCCTATTGCCATTTCGCTGCCGATGGCGCCGCCTGCTCCGGTGATTAAAATGACCTTGCCTTCCAATGAAAACAATTCTTTCAACCTTCCGCCAATATCCATTTTACTTTACCTCACAATCTTACTTTGTTCATTCGTCGATGATGTTCTCTCCATCATCGGTTTTCGCAAATCTGAAAATCCGTATCATCTGTTCCCAATCAGCAGTGTACGTATCACGGCGTCCGTTAGCGTTCGCATATCATCGCGGCAGGTGGCCTTGATCTCTTCCAATGTGCTTGCTCCCGATACTGATGAAAAAAACGCCGTTATGCCCTCATCGAGAACCGCAGCCGCGTTTTTACCGATGGAGCCGCACAATGCGATACAGGGTACGCCCCATTTTTTTGCCCGCCGGGATATGCCCACAGGCGCCTTGCCCCGTACGCTTTGCCAGTCGATCCTGCCTTCGCCTGTGAACACCATGTCCGCACTCTGCAGCGCTTCGTCAAACCGGACGGCATCCAGCAACAGTTCAATGCCGGGCTTATCATTGACGTAAAGCTGCTGAGCCTCTGTTATATTTTCATAATGGGTCCGTTTTAATAGATTAGTGAGTGCCTTGCATTTATATTTGTAATACCTATGACATTAAACATTTGTGTTAGTGATGTCAGTAAGGCTACGCAATAACCTGCCGCTGCGGCATCGATTCGCAACATGGTTTACCGCAAGAGCAAACAGCAAAATGAACGATAAGGGTAAGGTTCGGTTCTTATACTAATCTTCTTTAGACGGTTGGTCTGTTTCTGCCTGCATAGCCCGGCTTAGATCAACCTGATTCTTTCTTAAATGTTCCTCCATTATCTTTCTGGCGCCAAACGAATCCCTGTTTCTCAGCGCCTCGATAAGTTTCCTGTGATAGTAGTATCCTGCTCTTACATCTGTCAGCCGCTTGTAGGTTCGCATGCATTCCAAAAAAGAATCCCGCATCACCTGCTGGGTTTTGATGATTAATGGGTTCTGGGTCGCTGCTGCAATGATATTATGGAATTCAACATCGACAACCGCGCATTCTTCATCTGTAATATCCAGTTTTTCCATCTCGGCCAGGTTTTCCTCGAGTCTTCGGATTGTATTATCGTCGCATCGCTGTGCCGCAAGCTCTGCTGCTCCACACTCAAGTATCATGCGATATTCATTCATCGCCTGTATTGTAGGCGGCATTAGCACCAGCATGGGTACCAGCCCATTAATCTGTTGACCGCTCGACAGGTCACAAACAATAGTGCCTCGTCCCTGCTTGCGCTTAACCAGCCCCAAACTGGAGAGCTTCTGCAAAGCAGCGCGAATGGATACGCGGGATACCCCCATAGTTTCGGCCAGTTCGGTTTCCGCGGGTATCTTATCCCCCGGCTTCCATTCACCCGAAGAAATCATTCCTTTTAATTGTTCAAATACTTTCTCTGAAATGTTCTGGCGCCCAATCGGTTTTACCGGCATCGTTTTCCTACTTTCAATCGTTTTATTTGTATTATCATATAACAAACATTCTAACTGACCAGCACTATTGTGTCAATTTAAAATAAATTTATTGACTTGGTTTGTAATATGTATTACAATTCAGTTGTCATAGTGAAATCAGTTGTCTAAGTGAAAACCGATAAGATGAGCCTGTTAAGAGAAAACACTTGTTAAAGGATGCCGGTTAGTACGGATGCTATGCAGTTTACATTTTATAAGATAGTCGGAGATAAAGACCGATTACCATATCAATATAAGAAGAGTATTCGACCGGTGTCAGCAGCGATTGGCCGAAAATGTTTTTGCTTTTAAAGCAGCATCTAAATCATACGGAGGGAAGTATTAGGAATATGTACAGTAAGGAACTACTGGAATCACTGACCGCAAAAGCGCAGCAGCTGCGACGCGACGTGGTCATCAGTATCGGCGTGGGTGTTGCCGGGCATATCGGGGGAGCTAACTCCGCCGCAGATATCGTTGCAGCACTCTATTTTCATAAAATGCACATCGATCCATGTAACCCAAAAGACCCGGATCGGGACCGCTTTCTGCTCAGCAAGGGGCATGTCGCCATATTGCAGTATGCCGCACTCGCTGAAGCGGGGTTCTTCCCGGTGGAAGATCTGAAAAGCACCAAAGCGATCGGATCGCATCTTCAGGGGCATCCCGACGTATTGAAAACGCCCGGCATCGAGGCCGGCACAGGGTCGCTCGGGCAAGGGTTGTCCATCGGCCTCGGCATGGCGCTCGGTATGAAGCTTAACGGCATCGACCGCAGGGTTTACGTGCTCATCGGCGACGGCGAACTGGCCGAAGGACAGATTTGGGAAGCGGCAATGGCGGCCAGCGCGTATCACGCAACCAACCTCATTGCGATCGTCGATCAGAACGGTCTGCAGGCAACGGGCGCAATAAAGGATCGGCTGAACAGCAATCCTCTGAATGAAAAATGGCGCAGCTTTGGCTGGAACGTACTGGAGATCGACGGTCACAACATGGAGCAGATACTGACAGCGCTCGACGAAGCGCAGCATGCGGCAGATAAGCCTACCGTCATAATCGCGCATACGATAAAAGGCAAGGGCGTAAGCTTTGCGGAAAACAATGCGGCGTATCACAATGCTCCGTTGACAGAAGAAAACTATTGCCAAGCCATGAAAGACCTGGCCTAAAGTCTCATAGGAAAGAGGATACATTATGAGTTACGATAATCAAAGAATTGCATATGGAAACACGCTGGTAGCATTAGGGGCGGAGAACCCGAACATCGTAGTGCTGGAAGCGGATCTCGGGAAATCCACCATGTCTAATATGTTTCAGGAGGCATACCCTGACAGATATTTTGAAATGGGAATTGCCGAGGCCAACATGACGTCTGTCGCGGCGGGTCTGGCGTTATCGGGGAAAATTGCTTTTACCAATTCCTTCGCAGTATTTGCGGCAGGCCGCGCGTACGACCAGATACGGCAAACCGTTGCAATCGGCAAGCTGAATGTCAAAATATGCGGCTCGTCCGCGGGCTGCTCGGATTTTGGAGACGGCGCGACGCATCAGTCGGTGGAGGATATCGCCATTATGAGCGCGATCCCCAACATGACGGTGCTCTGCCCGGTAGACGCTAACGAAACCGTCAAGGCTGTACGCGCAATGGCCGCGCTTGATGGTCCCTGTTATATCCGCATCAACCGTAATTCATACGACAATATCACAACGGAAGACGCACCATTTGAAATCGGCGTCCCCACCGTGCTTAAGGAGGGCGCCGACGTCGCCGTATTTGCCACGGGCTATATGTGCATCAAAGCGCTGGAAGCGGCACGCCTGCTGGAAGGCAAAATCTCTGTGAAAGTGATCAATGTCAGCACCATCAAGCCACTGAACGAGTCGTTGATCGCCTCGCTTACAGGAAGCTGCAAAGCCATTGTGACCGCAGAAGAGCACAGCATCATCGGCGGCCTGGGATCAGCCATCGCGCGCGCAGTCCGGCATCTGGGCAAGCCGTTAGAGCATGTCGGGATACAAGACGATTTCGGGTGCAGCGCACATTCTTACGACGAGATACTGTATCATCTCGGCCTGACGGCCCAAAGCGTTCAGGCCGCTGTTGAGAGCATGTATCAACTTACAAAATGAGCAGGGAGGTAGAATATATGAAGATTGGTTTTATTGGGCTGGGAATTATGGGCAAACCCATGGCAAAGAACCTGATCAAAAAGGGATATTCGCTCATCGTATACGACGTTGTTTCAAAAAACATCGATGCGCTGACCGCCTCGGGCGCAACGGCGGCGAACTCTGCCAAAGCGGTGGCAGAGGAATGCGAGGTTATAATCACCATGGTGCCCAATTCGCCGCATGTGAAAGCCGCTGTGCTGGGTGCAAACGGCGTTCTGGAGGGCGCAAAGCCGGGCACGATACTGATTGATATGAGTTCCATAGCACCTCTCGCTTCTCAGGAAATCTATCAGGCCTGCGCCGAAAAGGGCGTGGAGATGCTGGACGCGCCGGTTTCCGGCGGAGAGCCGAAAGCGATTGACGGCACGTTGTCCATAATGGTTGGCGGAAAGAAGGATGTATTCGACAAGGTCTACGATATACTGATGGAGATGGGCAGCAGCGCCGTCTATTGCGGCAGCATCGGTGCAGGGAATACTACTAAACTGGCTAACCAGATCATTGTGGCGGTTAACATCGCGGCTGTTTCGGAAGCTTATCTGCTTGCTACCAAAGCCGGTGTCGATCCTGAACTGGTGTTCGGCGCCATAAAGGGCGGTTTGGCCGGCTCCACGGTTATGAATGCTAAGGTTCCCATGATACTTGACCGTAACTTCAAACCCGGTTTTAAGGTCGATTTGCATATCAAGGATCTTAACAATGCGATTGATACTGCGCATAACGTAGGCTCTCCCCTGCCGCTGACAGCTTCAGTAATGGAAATGCTTCAATACCTGCATGCTAACGGCTGCGGCGAGTTCGACCACAGCGCCATAGCATTGTTCTATGAACACATTGGCGGTGCGGAGATTAAAAAACAATAACGCAAAGCTTTCCGACTATGATCGTTGCATTCGGCAAAGCAGAGAAAATGTGCCTGTTCCCATCCGCGATAGAGGATGGGAACAGGCAGCCAAATTTAAACCATTGATTCTGATAATACCGTCCGGAATAAAAATCTTTAATACAGCTTTTTAAACGCTTCGAGAAATTCATGCTTTATCTGTTCAAATGGCTTTTGCGAAAAATCGGGCTCCGCCGATATATACGGGCGGGTTTTGCTTACAACAGCGCCGGTAAGCGTCTTGAACTCA
>JAEZIZ010000075.1 GCA_023415915.1 Bacillota bacterium
TGCCTACCATGCTCTTTAACAGCTAGGCCTGTGAGGAGAGCTCTTCGGCAGCGGCAGCGGCTTGTTCCGACGTAGCGGAGTTCGTCTGTACTACCTGGCTCATCTGCTCTATGCCCTTGTTTACCTGTGCTATCGCGGTAGCCTGCTCGTTGGACGCGGTAGCTATCTCGCCCACGAGTTCCACGGCTTTTTCTACGCTCGCCACAATGCCTTCAAGCGCAGCCGCGGTCTCGTCGGCTATCTTGGTGCCCGCTTCGGTCTTCTTTATAGAGCCTTCTATCAGCGCGGTAGTCTCTTTGGCCGCGTTCGCGCTTCTTGCTGCCAGGTTCCTTACCTCTTCCGCGACTACGGCGAAGCCCTTGCCGTGCACGCCGGCCCTTGCGGCTTCGACTGCCGCGTTCAATGCCAGTATGTTGGTCTGGAACGCTATATCGTCTATTACCTTTATTATCTTCGAGATGTTTGCAGACGATTCGTTTATCTCGCTCATCGCAGCCTGCATGCCTTTCATCTGCTCGTTGCCTTCCGCGGCGCCGTTTTTGGCCTCGTTGGCAAGCTCGTTGGCCTTATTGGCATTGGCTGCGTTTTGCTTCGTCTGCTCGGCTATATTCGTAACGGAGGCGGTAAGCTCCTCAATAGAGCTTGCCTGTTCCGTAGCGCCCTGCGATATCTCCTGGCTGCCGTCGGAGACCTGCTTCGTGCCCGAAGCCACCTGTTCGGCTGCGGTATTGATATCGGATAATACCTGGCTTAAAGACTCTGCTATGCTGTTAATGGAATCCTTAAGCACTGTGAAGTCTCCGTGGTATTCGCTGTCAATAACTACAGAGAAGTCTCCTTCCGACATAGCGCCCAATGACCTCGAGATTTCCTCAATATAAGCTCTTAACGTATCTACCGTAAGGTGGAGGTGGTCGCTTATCCTGCTGAACAGATCATGCAGGTCTTTAGTGTCTTCGTCGGCTTCGTCTACGCTCATGTCGCAGTAAAGCTCGCCTTTTGAGAGCCTCTCGAGGTTTACGACGAGCTTGTCCACATGATCGCCCTGATAACTGATCTGTTTCTCGGAAACAACGCGGTTTTTCTCTATCTCAACGAACGCCTGTCTCACTTCGCCGTCGAGTATGCTTGAAAGCTGACCGACTTCGTCTTTGGATTTTATGGTTATATTAGCGTCAAGATTGCCCGAAGCGAGCTTTTTAGCAAAGTCCTCCGTCTGCTTAAGCGGCTTGCTTACCTGCGTGCGCACGAACAGGAGCAAAGCGGCCATTATTACCAACAGCGCTGCGGCTGACGAAATTAAAATGGCGTACAACTGTTGATCTATCTTGGTAAACAGCTCAGCCTTAGGAGCCGAAAGCATTACAGTCCAGTCGGTACCATCAACAGGAGCGTAGGACATGTATTTTACGGCTCCCGAATAGACATACTGCCCGAATCCCGTTTCTCTGTTTACGCACTTTTTGAGCAACTCCGCCATAGGTACCAGCGCAGGAACACTCTTTGACTGTTCTATAGCGTTCTCTTTTGCCGCAACTTTGTCTGTAACAGGATGTATGTTGACTCCTCCATCCTTGTCAAGCAAAGTAGCGTAGCCGGTTTTACCAATCTTTATACCGCTTATAAGCGAGTTCATAGCTTCATAGCTTATAAGAGCAGTTATAACGCCCTTAACTGTTCCGCCTTCTTTGACCGGAGAAAACGCATAGAAGTAAAGATTTCCGTCGCTTTCCAGAACTTCCGACCTTGTTATTACCGTTTCACCGGCAAGAGCCTGCTGATACCATTCCGTACCGCTAAGATCGGCTTTGAGTTCGTCGGGCGAAACCGTCGCGCCGCCATTATCCGTATAGCTGATAAAAGCATATCCCTTTTTTTGTTTGCTGCTTTCCAGCGCCGAACGGATATCTAACCCTGTAGCCAACATCTCTGCAGTATTCTGCAGATCGGCCTTGTAGGATTGCACCTCTTTTGATACTATAGCCGCCGTTTGGGAAGCCTGTGTTGTCAGGCTAGATTCATAACTATCAAACAGTGCGTCTGAAGCGCTGTTGAAGGATATGACTCCTACGACAAGCAGCGACACTACCATCAGCAGAGCCACCATAAGTGTGACTTTCGTGCCGATCTTCATGTTTCTAAACCATTTCATCTTTTTTCATCTCCCGTAAAAATTCTGTTTTATTTTATTTCCTTTATAATGTCTACTTCGTCCTCGCGGAATAGGCTTTCACAGTCGAGCAAAAGCTTAATCTCGTCTCCTACCTTGCCTATGCCGCTTATGTACGAGTTCTGCACTCCCGCCCTTGCGTCCGGCGGGGGTACGATGTTGTCTTCGCCCACCGAGAGCACTTCCGATACGTTGTCTACTATTAGCCCTACCGTTACCTCGGCGGTTTCGACGACGATTATACACGTCCTGTCAGTGTACTCCGCAGCCGGCTTTTTCAGCTTAAGCCGCATGTCTATAAGTGGAATGATTCTGCCGCGCAGATTTATAATGCCCTTGATATAGTCCGGAACATCGGGCAGCTTTGTTACAGGCTGTATGCCTATTATCTCTTTAACAAAGCGTATCTCTATACCAAAGACTTCTTCTTCGAGGTCAAATGTTAAATAACGCCCGCGCTGCGTATCTTCCAGCTCTTCCAATAATACCTCTTGATCCGTCATTTTCTCTCTCCTTTGTTATAAACACTTTTCCTGTAGATATTGCATCTTTAATATTGCATCGCTGATTTTCTAGCTTATCACCTCCCAATAGCCGGGTATTTACACCAAAGAGCCATAAACGCCGTTTTAACCGGCTCGCGACATCTCCCAATCATCACGTATGTTTATAGCTCTTTGGTACTTTGCGCCGACAAGCTTTAAAAGCGGGCAATTGCCGATGGCTTATAAACCAAACAAACCGCAAAAAGCCTGCCAGGTAATAATAAGCCTTATGAATTTGAGCCTTTACAATACGATGTCAGTTAAGACAAATTAATGCCAAGACAAAGCCCGCTATAAAACGTTAAATTTTAACCTTGGGAGAAAGGGTTAAGAATTTTATGCCTTCGTTTATTGCATTTCACTAATATTATCGGCTTAAAAATCAATATACTTTAAGTATTTCCACGTGGTATTTCAAAACCCGCAGCCATAATATTCCGTTGCCGATAATAGATGTTTTTGTTGATAAACTATGCCATAGCTAAAAACGCTGCCGCTTGGCGATTGCGGCGGCATAAACGCAATATTGCCGCTCCTGATACGGGGTCCCCAGCAAGATAAGGCTTGATGGGGTGCAATACGGGGTCCCCGGCAAGATAAGGCTTGATGGGGTGTAAAAAGGATGCCGATGCCGACATCCTTAACTCAGAGCTTTCAGTTGCTATGTTGTCAGCATTTCGGCCCGCAGCCGCCGCCGAAGCCGTTGCCGCAGCAGCATAGCAGAAGCAGGGGCCACAGGCAGCCGAAGCCGCCGCCGAAACCGTCGTCGCACCCGCGGGGTCCATGCGCTCCGCCAAAGCCGCCGCCGCAGCAGCATAGCAGTAGCAGAGGCCACAGGCAGCCGCCTCCGCCTCCGAAGCCGCCGCCAAAGAATCCATCCATTTTGATACCCCCTTTCATTGGTCACAATTTACTATATGACTATATTGGAATATTGGTTACAGCTGTTTGTCGATTTTTATGTGTATACAACATTTTTCTGCCGCTGCGCGTATAAGTATTAATAACGGGGCCCCCGGCAAGCTGTGAGGCTTGACGGGGTGTAAAACGGGGTCCCTAAAAAAGACGTAGGCTTTTTGGGGTGTTTAACGGGGTGAAATATCAAGATTTAAATAGAATAATCAAGCCGGTGATATCATGGACATTTCGGAAACGTTCAAAACGCTCGGGGACGAAACAAGGCTTAAAATATTGAGCCTCGTTTCACGGCATGAGCTTTGCGCCTGCCTCATTGAAGAAGCGCTTGGCTTACTGCAGCCTAATGCCTCAAAGCATTTGAGGCGCTTAAAGACAGCGGGGCTTATTACCTGCAGGAAGGTTTCGCAGTGGTGTTTTTACAGCGTTAGCGGCGAATTCAAATCCAAATATGCAAAGCTCTATGAGTTCCTTGAAAGCGAGTGGTCTAAAGACGCGCAATACGCCAAGGACTTGGAGAATCTTGAAACGCTGCTAAAAACAAGCGATTGCTGCGAAAAGCTGCTGCGTCGCAAAAACCGCCCTAAGGTTGCGCATTTATAACGCCGATGGTAATATTGGGGCATGGAAGAGATAAAGCTTACCGTAGAAGCGGGCGCGGACAGGCTTGATAAGTATATCGCCGACAACACCGATTTTTCGCGGTCAAGAATAAAACAAGCGATACTGTCGGGCGAAGCGCTTGTGAACGGAAAAACGGCTAAGCCGGGCGACAAGCTGCGCGCCGGGGACGTCGTAACGCTCAATATGGAGGAGCCTAAAGAAGCGGCGGCAGAGCCCGAGGAGATACCTATAGACGTAGTGTACGAGGATTCATCGATAGCGGTCGTCAACAAGCCTCAGGGTATGGTCGTTCATCCGGCGCCCGGCAATTTTACGGGCACGATGGTGGGAGCGCTGCTCTTTCGTATTAAGGATCTGTCGGGCATAGGCGGTGAGATAAGGCCGGGCATAGTGCACCGTATCGATAAAGATACTTCGGGGCTGCTCGTCGTAGCGAAAAACGACGAGGCGCACGCGTCGCTGTCCGAACAGATAGCAAGCAGAAGCATGAAGCGCGTATATGCGGCAATAGTGCACGGCAACATACGTGAAGACGAGCTTACGATAGACAAGCCTATAGGAAGGAGCAGGCGCGACAGAAAGAAGATGGCGGTAGACGCGCGAGGAAGGAATGCGGTCACGCACGTAAAAGTGCTTGAACGCTTCGGTGAGTTTACATATATAGAAGCGTCTTTGGAGACGGGCCGCACGCACCAGATACGCGTTCATATGGCGAGCATAGGCAGGCCGGTCGCTGGCGATACGGTATACGGGCCAAAAAAGCCGCGGCTGCACGACGGCGGGCAGCTGCTGCACGCTAAAGAGCTGCGTCTGCGACATCCCGTTTCGGGCGAACAGATGGTTTTTTACGCGCCGCTGCCCGATTATTTTGAAAAGGCGCTCAAAATGCTTCGAACGAAAACGAAGTAATTATCACCCCAAAACATCTGACTTTTTGGGAAACTCCGTAAAAGCGCGCTGCGCGGACAAAGTTTTAAGCGCTGGTGTTGACTTTTATTATGGCGATGACTATAATACATTATGTGTAAAAAAACTCCCATTGTAATTCAAAGGAGTATGGGAGGGAGGGTAATTAGTGGCTGAAATACGTGTCGGGGAGAACGAGTCTTTGGAAAACGCGCTGAAGCGTTTTAAGAGGCTCACCGCGAGAGAAGGCACATTGGCAGAGCTCAGAAAGCGCGAGCATTATGAGAAGCCCAGTGTCAAGAGAAAGAAAAAGGCGGAAGCTGCGCGCAAGAGAAAACACTGATATATTTGCTTCAGGCTGTTTTGGTCTGAGGCATAAGCGGCATACATATTCGCATAATAAGCCCGGGGCATAACGCTTCGGGCTTTGTTATATATCGATGGAGCGCACTGCGTGTTATCCATGGATAACAAATAAGGTGAAGTAAAGGAGAGCTGCGTATGAAAATTAAACGTCTGCTGCCGGTTTTAACAGCCGTTGTGTGCGTTTTGGGGTTGCTGCCATCCGTTTTTGCCTCGGGCAGTCGGGTCATACTCGCGGAAGTTACGGGCGAGGTCAACGCTGCGATGACGGCGTATATCAAGAGCGAGATAGCGGCGGCGGAGAGCTCTGATAGCCCGCTGGTATTGATGCTGGATACTTACGGCGGCGAGATACTGGAGGCCGACAACATAAAGCAGGCAATCTTAGGCGCGGATGTTCCCGTTGACTGCTATATCACGCGCAACGCGCTCTCCGCGGGTACGCTTATCGCAATATCGTGCGAGCGTATCGTTATGTCTCCTTCGGCCGTGATAGGCGCTGCGGAGACTATACCCAACGATGAAAAGACGCTTTCGACCTGGGTCGGCATACTTGCTTCCGCGGCGGAAGCGCGAGGGCGAGACACCAAAGTTGTTGCGGCGATGGCGGACAAGGACGTTGCTATTGAAGGGGTTAAGGAAGCGGGATCGCTGCTTGCTTTGGGAGCGACTGACGCAAAAACCTTAAGAATATCGGACGGTACGGCTGACAGCCAAGAGGCTGCGCTATCGCTGCTCGGCTACGGCGATTATGCTGTAGCGTACCATGAGATGAGTTTTCCGGTTAAGGCGGCGCAGTTTTTAACGTCCAACGCCGTAGCTAGCATACTGTTTATCGCGGCAATAATACTCATGTTCATAGAGATATTCGTGCCGGGGTTCGGAATATTCGGGGTGCTCTCGATAATCTGCTTCGCGCTGTATTTCGGGGGCAGCCTGCTCGCGGGCTTTGCCGAGTGGTGGAGCGTAGCGCTTTTCGTAGTAGGCATAGGCTGCCTTATAGCCGAAGCGGCGATCCCGGGGTTCGGAGTGTTCGGCATATTAGGCATAGCGGGCATAATCGCGGCGCTGCTGTTCTCCTCAAGGGATTTCGTATCGTTTCTCACTGTGCTGGGCGTGGCTATAGCGGGCAGCGCGGTGCTGCTGCCGATAACGTATTATCTGCTCAAGAAATCAGGGCTGCTGCGCAAAGTGGCGCTAGAAGAGGGCATGCTGCCCGAGAAGGGCTTTGTCAGTCACGAGCAGATACCGAGCCTGCTCGGCAAAAAGGGAGTTGCGCTTACCGTGCTGCGTCCGGCGGGGATGGCAAGAATAGAGGGCGTAAAACACAGCGTGATATCTTCGGGAGCGTTCATACCGCAGGGTACGAATATTAAGGTAACAGAGCATACGCCGGGCAGAATAGTCGTAGAAGAGGACGAGGAAGCATGAGTTTAGATTCCTCGCCTGCGGCTCGGAATGACAGATGTAACTATGAGCTGGCAGTAGCTTATGTCATTCTGAGGACCGAAGGGACGAAGAATCTTTTACGGTTGGGAAACATATGTATTACGTTTATATACTGACAAATTGGAATAACAAAGTATTGTATACCGGTGTTACGAATAATTTGGAACGGCGTGTTTATGAACACAAGAACAAGGCTGATAACGGCTTTACTGCAAAATATAATGTGAACAAGCTGGTATACTTTGATTTCACGAATGATGTTAGAAACGCTATAGAGAGGGAAAAGCAGATCAAGGGCTGGTCGAGAGAGAAGAAAAACAAATTGGTTGAAAGTATCAATCCGGAGTGGAGAGACTTGTCTGAAAATTGGAATATGAAGCCCCGATAGGAAAGATTCCTCACCCCCGGTTCGGAATGACAAACGCCACTAAGAGCATATAGTAACTTTGTGTCCATTCAACAGTAACATCGTGTCATTGCTATGAAAACAGAGGAGAAAAAAGTGTACAAAAAAGAAGGTTGTAAACACAACCCGTAAAGTAGTATGATCGCTAGGTCGTCAGAGAAACGGGAACCGACATTCCTAGCTCTTGTAACTTCCTTAAATAGTATTGAGCTTTTGCTCCTGAGTTGAATCTCGAGTAATAATTAGCACCCAAATCCTTAAAAGGCACTTTGTTTTTTAGTATATGATATATTGCAATCATCATCGAATGGGCAACCGCAACGGTTGCCCTGTTTGCGCCTCGTCTCACGACCAAACGTTGATATTGAGCAAAGAAAAAGCTGTCTTTGTTTCGTTTTGCAGATTTGGCGCATTGAATGAGTATGCATTTTAGATGCCTGTTGCCTTTGCTGGATTTGCCGCTTTTACGTTTACCCGCACTTTCATTGTTAGATGGGCAAAGACCTGCCCATGAACAAAGATGTGCGTCCGTTGGAAACCGACTCATATCATGGCCTATCTCAGAGATAATCACTTCGGCGCTCCGTTTACCGACTCCGGTTATCTCATCAAGTTTCTTAATATCATCTTCATAACTTTTCATTTGATCGTTAATAATATCATCCAACTCTTTAATGCGCTTAGACATATCATCAATGTGATCAAGAATTGCTCTGACGAGCAGTTTTTGTGTTGCAGAGAATACTCCATCTAAAGCATCCAGTAGTTCAGCCTTTTTTGATTGCATAGAACTGTGTATCAAATCCCCAATATTCTCTTCACTTACTTGCCCCACCAAAGAGTGTTCAATAAGTTTACGGCTGCTCATACCCGTTAAGCTCGATACAAAAGAGCTTAGTTTAATGTTTGCACCTTCCAATACTTTTTCCAAACGGTTTGTCTCTCTGGCACGTTCTTCAATCATACTCTTTCGGTAGCGAACAATCTCGCGTATCTCCCGCTGTTCTTTATCGGGAATGTAGCTGGGTTTTAACAACCCATGTTGCAGTAGATCGGCAATCCACTCCGCATCTTTGATATCTGTCTTTCTACCGGGAACATTTTTCATGTGGTGGGCATTAACGACAATGATATTAAGACCAAGCAACTCTAAGATATTATAAATTGGTTTCCAGTAAGAACTTGTGCTCTCCATTGCGACCATCTGACATCCATTCTCGACTAGCCAGTTGCCTAGCTCTTTGAGATTTTTTGTCAGAGTCCCAAACTGTCGCAGCTCTGCGTTCCTCCCGTTTCTGAAGCAGGCTACGACTATCTTCTTGTGTACATCAATCCCACAACAACGCTCATAAACAGGTTTCATACAACCCTCCATGGATGAAATTTATGGCGCTACCCCTGCCATAATAGCTACATTGCTATACGTCCTTAATGGACAAAGTGTGGTGCTGCAGCAGGGGTAATTTCAGATTCAGAGGCGACCTCAAT
>JAEZIZ010000097.1 GCA_023415915.1 Bacillota bacterium
CTCATATTCCACGTACAGCCGCATTTTTCGCATCTGTATATCAGCCATACGTCGAGTTTCTTCTTTTGTGCGTTTACTCTGAAATTGCCGCTGCAGACAAACGCACGCACACAGCCGCAATGAGAGCAGCTCCTCGTCACTGAAGGAGCGCTAAGCGGACGTATCGTCCAGTTATAATCCATACCAGCCCTTTCCGAGCTGTATAAACAAAAAAACCATGCGAACCTGAAAATAAGGCTTACTGCATGGCGAATAAACTTATGGTAACGGCAAAATTACTGCCGTATATATTTGCATCTATACAGCTCTGACTTAATTTTCACATACGCGTAACAAAACAGATCCCGCAATAACAGGATGTTTAATGCAACGCATATTCTGTTGTGAAAATTAAGCGTGCGCCGGCATAGTATACCTCCTTAAAACCGTAGCATATTATACCATCATTGGATACTGTGTCAAGGCTGTATGGCTTAATAGTCATCGCTCCTGCGGTCCTTCGAGCCGTTTTTGCTTTTCCCCTGCCGTTCCCGTCAAAATCATGCCGAATACTATGAGCAGCCCGCCCAGCCACTGGTGCCATTCGGGCTTTTCACCCAGCAAAGCTACGGATAAAAGCAGAGAAGTAAGCGGCATCATGCCGGAAAACGCGGCGGCGGCAAACGCTCCGCACCGGCGTATGCCTGAATACCAGCAGATAAACGCAAGCGCGGTCGCGGCGGCGCCGTACCATGCGAGCGACAGCCATTCTTTAATGCCGAGAGCGGGTATGCTTTCAAGCGGTTGTTCAAATAGCGCTGGCACAAGGCACATCAAAAGCGCAGCAGCCGATACGAGCGCGGTTATAACAATCGGGTCCGTCTGCCGTTGTCCCGACTTTAACGCGGAGACGCGGGAGAATATGTTGAACGCCGATTCGCAGGCGGCGGCGCACAGCACCAGTATGTTGCCCAAAGAATGGGATGAGTCAAGGCCGCCCCTAAGAGCCCCCTGTATCAGCAGTATACCGCAGACAGTGCCTGCTATGCCTGCGACGCTTTTGATGCGGACCCGTTCTTTAAGCAGCGCGACGGCAAGTATCGCGGTAATCGCGGGCGTCGCTCCCGTGAGTATGCCCGCCTCGGCAGTAGTTGTCCGGGCAAGGCCGCTCAATAAAAACAGGCGGAACAAAAATATGCCGAACAGTGCCTGCAGAACTATCCTCAGCTTTTCGCCTGCCGGCATGCCGCGTACCGCCGCTGCGATGCGCCCGCGGCACAGCGGCAGCAACAGCAGCAGCGCAAAACAAAGACTGAGCGTTGTTATAGTAAACGTGCCCAGTTTGCCCGACAGCAGCCGCGCTGAAATTACCGACGTGCCCGCAAGAGTAAACGCGCCGAAAAGAAAGAACATGCCTTTTATAGATATTCCCATGTACACCTCAAAACGTTGTTTCCAAATACGGTATTTTTACGGTATAATTCTATCGCGGTAACTGGCATGGTAAAAGAGCCAGAATTGTACTAAATAAAGCATGCCAGTTGGAGGAATGTATGCTGGGGATAACAATAGACAAAAGCGGAAGCCTTCCTATAAAGCGCCAGATATTTCAGTCGCTTAAGGAGAGCATTACAAACGGGCGGCTCAAAGGCGGGGAAGCGCTGCCCTCCACGCGCACTCTGGCGCAGGCGCTGGGCGTTTCGCGCAACACCGTATGTGAAGCGTACGATATGCTTATCGCGGAAGGATATTTAAAAAGCAGGCAGGGAGCGGCCACTAGGGTGGCGCATGGGCTTGACATGGGGCAAGCAAAAAGGGAGACTCCGGGGTTGCCTTCAGAAAGCGAGAAGAGCGTGCGGCCTAGTCGCGTATGGCGGGCGGATTTTAAGACAGGCCAGCCGGGCCTTAATACATTTCCAAAGTTCTCATTCGAGCAGTCGCTGCGCGAGGGTATGGCAGCTATGCCCGTATCGGCGCTCGGATATACGGGCCAGCAGGGACTTTATGAGCTGCGGGCGCAGATAGCGTCGTGGCTTTTCAGGAGCCGCGGTATAACAGCGGATGCGGGCGATATATTCATAACGGCGGGCGCCACTCACGCGCTGCACCTTGCGGCCGAGCTGCTTGAGCCTGTAAAACGTATACAGGTGGAAGACCCGTGCCACAGCGAAATGAGGAAGATGTTTGCCGATATGGGATATGAAGTTATTCCCGTACCCGTCGACGAGCACGGTATGCGCACCGGGCTGCTGCGCGATACAACGGCTGCGGTGTACGTTACTCCCTCGCACCAGTTCCCACTGGGCGGCATACTGCCTGCTCAGCGCCGGGCTGAGCTTATTCGCTACGCGAGAGAGCGCGACGCTTATATCATCGAGGACGACTACGACAGCGAATTCCGGTATGCGGGCGATCCGGTAACGCCGCTGTATTCCCTGGAGCCTTCAAGGGTAATATACGTCGGGACGTTAAGCAAGACGCTGTTTCCGGCGCTGCGCATAGGCTACGTCATACTGCCCCGCGCGTTCCACAGCCAATGGCGTACTCTTCGCATGCGTATGGACATACAGAACCCGCCATACGAACAGTACGCGCTCTTAAGGTTCTTTAATACGCGCAAGATTGACAGGCACATACAGCGCATGCGCAGGCTGTACGGCGAGAGGCGGCGGGCGCTGCAGGAGAGCCTTACGGAAGCGTTCGGCAGCGGATGGCGGCCTTGGGGCGACTCGGCGGGGCTGCACCTGGCGGCGGAGTTTTCCGGCCGCGAATTCAAAGAGGATTTCACAAGCAAGGCCTCGCAGCAGAGCATACGCATAGCGACGGTGGAGCAGCACTGTATGCAAAAGGGGCTGCATGCGGACAAGCTGCTCATTGGGTACGGCCATCTAAAACCCGATATGATACGAAACGGCGTGATGCTGCTAAAAGAGTTCATCGAACAGTACTAAAGCTTTTCACAAACGCCCGGCGCTTTTCGTATCATAAAAGCGGAGGGTGTTTTTATGCCGCTTGAAACTTACGACCGCGCCGCGGCGGTTGCTTACGCCAGAAAATGGGCGTTGTCGCGCAATCCGGCTTACTACGACTTCAGCCGCCTGGGAGGGGACTGCACCAACTTTGTATCGCAGTGCATATACGCGGGCAGCGGCGTGATGAACTACAAGCCTACTTTCGGCTGGTATTATATCAGCACAAATAACCGCTCTCCGTCCTGGACGGGCGTGCCGTACCTATATAACTTTCTGGTGCGCAAAACGGGCGTGGGCCCGACGGGAGTCGAGGCCGGCATCAGCGATATGCAGCCGGGGGATATATCGCAGTTCTGGGACGGCAGCGCGTATTACCACTCGCAGCTTATAACGTCCGTAGGAAACCCGCCCGCACTTGGTAACATACTCGTCTGCACGCACACATACGACAGCTTGGATAAGCCGCTGTCGGAGTTCGATTTTAAAGGCATAAGATTCGTGCATATCACCGGGGTCGTTAAATAATTCGAACGAATTTTATATGCCGCCTTTCGCGCTTCCCGGAACGTAAAAAAATCTTGTAATCCTTTCTGTAAAAGCATATAATCGTCTTCGGCTAAAAATAGAAAGAGGAGTATATGCAAAAGCAGGAAAGCATAAGAAACATTGCAATTGTAGCGCATGTCGACCACGGTAAGACGACGCTTGTCGATCAGATGCTGAGGCAGTCGGGCACGTTCCGCACGAATGAGGTGGTGCGCGAGCGGGTTATGGACAGCGAAGATTTGGAGCAGGAGCGCGGCATAACGATACTGGCGAAGAATACCGCGATTAAGTATAAAGACACAAAGATAAACATAGTCGATACGCCGGGACACGCGGACTTCGGCGGCGAGGTGGAGCGCGTGCTCACTATGGTGGACGGCGTGCTGCTGCTAGTAGACGCGTTCGAGGGGTGCATGCCGCAGACGCGCTTCGTGCTAAAGAAGGCGCTGGGGCTCAAAAAGCGCGTTATGGTGGTTATAAATAAGATAGACAGGCAGGGCGCGAGGCCTGAAGCTGTCGTGGACGGGGTAATAGACCTGTTCATAGAGCTGGGGGCGGACGACGACCAGTTGGAATTTCCGGTAGTATACGCTTCCGCGAAGGAAGGCACAGCGTCCATTAACCCGGAAGGAGAAGAAAAGGACATCTCCGCGCTGTTCGACGCGATACTCGAATTCATACCTCCGCCGGAAGGGGAGCCGGACGGGCCGCTGAGATTCCTTATATCCAATATAGACTATGACGAGTACTTGGGGCGCATAGCTATAGGCCGCATTGAACGCGGCACGGCGGTAAGGGGCATGCAGGCCGTGCTCTGTAAAAACGACGGAAGTACGCAGAACGTAAAGATAACGAAGCTTTTCGAGTTTTCGGGGCTCAAGCGCCGTGAGACGGAAAGCGCCCGGCTGGGCGATATAATAGCGATAGCGGGCATACCGGACGTGAATATTGGCGAAACGGTGTGCGACCCCGAACACATAGAGCCGCTTCCTTTTGTCAAGATAGACGAGCCTACGGTTTCGATGAACTTCATGGTAAACACCAGCCCGTTCGCGGGTCAGGAAGGCAAATGGGTAACGTCGAGGAACCTGCGGGAGCGGCTGATGCGTGAACTCGAGACAAACGTAAGCCTGCGCGTAGAGGAAACGGATTCTACGGACTCGTTCAAGGTATCGGGCAGGGGCGAATTGCACCTATCGATACTCATTGAAACTATGCGGCGCGAGGGCTACGAATTCGCCGTATCGAGGCCGCGCGTGATACTGAAAGAAGAGAACGGCAAAACGCTTGAACCTTATGAACTGCTTATGATAGACGTTCCGGGCGACTATACCGGAGTAGTAATGGAAAAGCTCAGCGTAAGAAAAGCCGAGCTGGTGGACATGAAGTCGGAGGAAGGAAACACGCGACTCGAGTTCAACATACCCGCGAGAGGGCTTATAGGCTACTCCGGCGAGTTTATGACGGACACTAAAGGCAACGGCGTAATGAATCACATATTCAGCGGTTACCGCGAGTGGGCGGGCGACATACCCGAGCGTACCAGAGGCTCGCTCATAGCGCACGAGCGCGGCGTGGCGACGACATATGGGCTTTTTAACGCGCAGGAGCGCGGAAGGCTGTTCATCGGCCCCGGGGTGGAAGTGTACGAGGGCATGATAGTGGGCGAGAACGCCCGGCTTGAGGACATCGTAATAAACGTATGCAAGAAAAAGCAGATGACCAACATGCGCGCGTCCGGCTCGGACGAGGCATTGAAGCTTACGCCGCCGTCGGTGCTCTCCTTAGAGCAGTCGCTAGAGTTTATTGCGGAAGACGAGCTGGTGGAGGTAACTCCAAAAAGCATACGCCTCCGAAAGGCGATACTCAGTAAGGGCGACAGGGCGAAGGCAAGCAAGTAAGCTAAAAGGGCAGGGCGATGAATCCTGTCCTTTCTTTAATTATCATAGAAAAACCACACGCTAAGCGTATGGAGGAACGGATAGCATTAGCGTTAAAGAAATTAAGAACGTCTTAAACCTTGATAACAGAAATACAAGAAGGATAAAGGGAACATATAGTTCATATAAATTAAAGATTCTTCGCTTGCGCTCTGAATGACAAAAGCGGCTATTACTGTAAAACCAGCTTTTATGGACGAAAGCTCATATGTCATTGCTATGAAAACAGAGGAGAAAAAAGTGTACAAAAAAGAAGGTTG
>JAEZIZ010000104.1 GCA_023415915.1 Bacillota bacterium
ATGCGTCATTACAAAAAGCCCCCCGAAAGTTCATAAACATCGGCGTTTGCTTCATACATTTAAACGAGTCTATTATATGAAACGGGCTTGAGAGATGAAGAAAGTATGCTTGCTGGTTTTACTTTTAATGCTGCTTGCGGGCTGCGCGGTAAAGGAAGCAGCGGCCGCTCAGGAAGAAAACACTCCCGCGCCGGCAAAAACAAGGTATGAGATACTCGTGCTTGTAGAATCGAGGGAGCTTTTTCTTTTTTACGACGAAGAGCTGTTCAGGGTTTATCCGGTCGCCATAGGCAAGACGTCCACGCCGACGCCCAAGGGCGACTTCACCGTCGTGAACAAGATAGAATGCCCTTACCGCAAGGCGTACGGCACAAGGTGGATAGGCCTCTCCGCGCCCGGCATAGGCATACACGGCACTGACGACCCCTCCTCTATAGGCACGCACGCCTCAAACGGCTGCATAAGGATGCTGAACGAAGACATAGAGGAACTGTTTAAGTTCGTAGAGATAGGAACGAGGGTATTCATACTGTGACGGCGGGGCGGGAGACAATCTTGCGCGCGCGCTGGACTTGGAGCCCCGTGCTGTTGTATATTGGGAGGTGTAAGCATAGCGTTATAAAGGAGCAAGCATGGGCTTTTTTTACTGGTCGGTTAGCCTTATTATACCGGTCATTATAACGGTGATGGGGCTGGTAATGAGGTTCCGCCCGCCGAAAAACATAAACCTGATATACGGCTACCGCACCGCGCGTTCCATGGCTTCCCCCGAGGCGTGGGCTGCCGCGCACGATATTGCGGGAAGGATATGGCTTGCCATAGGCCCGGCGCTTATCGCCGTTACGGTTGCGGCAAACCTCGCGCTGCCGCTGGAGCCCGAAGTGCTGCTGATGATACTGATAGCGCTCGGCCTTATCTGCATAATCGCACCGATACCGTACGTGGAGAAACGGCTCAAAGAAAAGTTCGGGAAGTAGAAGATATGATTATTAAGGTCAATCTACGCCCTTATAACCATGCTTTTCTGCATGCCCCAATAGATAAAGAAACGCAAATGCAGGGATACGTGTGATTTTTTTACCGTTTCGTGTAATATGAACGCCGTAATCATCAGGCCGTTTTGTTACGACGATACACGCGCTGGCTCTGCCACTTAGCTCACAAATCGCATCATCATCTGAAACAGACGCTTGTTCTCTGTATTTAACTTCTATGAGTATATTATTAACATTCGGGTAATCGACAACGATGTCAATTTCCTTATTCTTTCTTCCTCCGCGGTAGTATCCTACACGAGTTGCCTTTTGATAGTAAAAAGCGGCGACATGTTTATATACCGAAGTTTCGACCATCTTGCCCATTTCTTCGGGATTAGACATTATGCCTTCATCCATTAGAACTGCGTTCCTTATCGCCGCATCCGCAATATATATTTTTGGCCTTGGTTTAAGATTTTTTTTCCCTTTTGTCTCTATAGGGTAACTCATATAAATTAAATTAGCGCTTTCCAAATACCTGATATAACTCTTTACTGTCGGACAGGAAACGCCATCTAATTCCTTCGCTATTGCATCAAATGAAACGATTTGGGACGACACATAACAAAGGTATAAAAATATACGTTCAAGTTCAGTTGAGTTCCTTATATTATACAGTGAGGGCAAATCCTTTTTTAGCACTTTATCGACAACATCCTCGCGCATTATTTGCTGTGCGATAAGATCGTTTTCAGATAAGGCAAGCTCTGGGAACCCTCCAATCTGCAGATAACGATTAAAATGATTTTGGACTGCAGACAGACTAATCATCACCTTGGTACGCTGCTGCTGGGCCAAAAATGGAAAAACCGTTGGGCGGATTGTATCGTCAAGTTCTATGTCGGATATTCCAATAAGGGAACAATATTCATAGAAGGAAAGCGTCGGAACTTGAATTATGCTCCATCTGCCTGTACCGCTTTCTATTCCGCCTTTAACGAGAGCCGGGCTTGCGGAACCAGTGGCAACCATTTTAGTATCGGGTTGCATATCATATATGGTTTTAAGCCATTTATCCCAGTCAGCGCCATACTGTATTTCGTCAAAAAAATAATAAACATCCTGATTTGCATAAATGTTTTCATGATAGCATTCAAGAATGTCTGATATGCTGCTAAGCTTAAGCATTGGATGATCCATTGAAAAAAAGACAATTTTCTGAGGTGAGATGCCACGCTTTAAAAGGGTGTCAATCATTTGATATTGAATTGTTGTTTTTCCTACCCGACGTGCTCCTGTAAGAACAACAGTACGTTTTATATCGGTGCTGTCAAGCCGCTTCATAGCCTCGTAATATGCAAACCTTCTATAGGTCTTTACAAAGCTGTTATGTACTGCGCCCGATTTCCACCAAGGATTAAAAGCGGATAAGACTTTTAGAATTCCTTCTTTACTCGTGATTGGCATAAAACTTCACCTTCCATAAAAATTGTAGATTATATTTTAATTATTGTCAAGAAAAATATAAAGTATACTTATAATTATATGCGCAAAATATTAAAATTACACTTTATATTTATATTCCAATGTGCTTTGTCAGACAGAAAAAGTTAAACCCGAAAAATGGAGAAGCGACAAACACCTTTTAAGCTGTTCGTTGTCCATACCGCTTCCTGTATAAAAATGCTAACACATATGTATAAATGACACAATAACAATATATAGCTTGTTTCTTTTTTACGGCATACAAGGGAAAGCGTACGTTGCGCGATTTTTTTTGCCCGAAGTCTTATTTTTTCCTTGAAAGGCACTTCGCCGTGTGATAAAATCCTGTAGGAGTACGGAAGAGAAGGGTGAAACGGATGCGCTTCGGAGTTTCAAAGGTCTGCAAAAATTGTTTCGGACAGTCTGACAGGCATCGTGTTTCCTTTTTTGAGAGGTATTTTGAAAACCGTATAACTGTTATCAAATAGCACGATAAACGTGTTATTTTTTTTATATATTCTGTTATATTAAATTTATTTTTGGAAGGAGTATTGTACTATGTCCGTTAATGAACAACCCAAGAGAGCTGTTACGGGCTACCTCCCCGACGAGCGGCCGCCGCTGTTGAAGCTGCTGCTTTACGCCGTACAGCAGGTAATCGTCATGTTCCCCGCGACTATAGCGGTCGCGCTTATCACAGGATTCCAGGTGTCTACCACCATATTCGCGAGCGGCCTCGCAACGCTGTGCTTCATACTTATCAGCGGCAAGAAGATACCGCTATACTACGGTTCCAGTTTTTCTTACCTTACCGCTGTAATAAGCCTTATGACCAGCCAGTCCATAGTTGAAAAATTAAGCCCCGCGGCCGCTTCGCAGCTTTCCGACTGGCTCAATAAAACGACGTCCGTAATGCCTGCGGAGGCTATATCCTACGCGCAGTTCGGTATCGTTATGTCCGGCCTTATTTCGATAGCCGCCGGCCTTATAGTGAAGTTCTGGGGCAAGAATAAAATAGAGAACGTATTGCCGGCCACGATAACCGGCTCAATTGCAATGGTAATCGGCTTAACGCTTGCCGGCAACGCTCTTGGAGACGCGGCGCCCGCAATGTCTGGCGGAGCGGCTGTGCCGGGCGTACTGGGCAGCGGATGGGTCTGGGTAGTATCGCTTGCCACGCTGCTTTCCACGATACTGTTCTCGCGTTACCTTAAAGGCTTTTTGGGACAGCTTCCGCTGCTGCTGGGGGCTGCCGTGGGATGCCTCACCGCCGCTCTTATCTACTGGGTCGGCGGAGCGGATTTCAACATGTTCCGCACGATACCGCAGGAAGCGCTGACGGCGTCGCTGTGGTCGGCAGGGCCGATTTCCGTTCCCGCGTTCACGCTGCCCAAGTTTTCAACGGAGGCGATATGGGCCATAATGCCGATAGCCATAGCGACGATACCCGAATCTACGGCTCATATATTCCAGCTAGACGTATATGTCAACGATCTCGCCAGAAAGAAAAACTCGGGCAAGCATTATCCGCTCGCAAGTATGCTTGACCGCAACCTTATAGGCGACGGCATCTGCGACATGATATCCGGCGTTATCGGCGGCCCCGCCGGCACGAACTACGGTGAAAACATAAGCACGATGGCGATAACGCGCGTGTTCTCTGTTCCGGTACTTGTAGTCGCTTCCGTAATCGCGATGGTTATATCGTTCTTCACGCCGCTTATACAGGGCATTTATGCGATACCGCTTGCGGTAATCGGCGGGCTGGAGATATACCTTTTCGGCGCAATAGCCGCTCAGGGCATAGCCATAATGATAGACAAGAAGGTGGATATGTTCAACTCGAAGAACGTAGCCGTTATAGCGACGATAATGATAATCGGGCTAGGCGGCAAATATGCGTTCGGCGGCAACATACCGTTCTTCGGCATAGACGTTCCGTGCATAGCCGGAGCGGCCATATTCGGCATACTGCTCAACCTGATACTCAACATAGGGAAGAAGAAGGAAGAAGCACGGGAAACCGAATAACGGCTTAAGTTTGCGTTTAAGATGTAAAAGCCCGCATACGCTGCGGGCTTTTTATAATTGCCGGAGGTACAAAAGGGCTTAAGCTTATTTCAGTCAAAATAAAGATCCATGAGTATCTCGTCGTGATATACGCCGTTTATGTTGAAAAAGCCGCGGTGCAAGCCTGCGCGCACGAAGCCGAACTTATCGTAAAGGTGAATTGCAACGTCGTTGCCCGCGCGCACGCCAAGGTGCACGGCCTTTGCGCCTCGCTTGCGCGCGAAATCAAGCAGCACGGCCATCGAGGCGGTGCCTATGCCAAGGCCCCAGAACGCCTTTAAAACCGTAATGGAAAGCTGGAAGTTATGAGATACGCGCAGCGGCGTTTCGCCGCGTATCTGCGACAGGCTGACTATTCTGCCGCCCACGAGGCCGACCATCAAAAGCGTGTTGGGAGAGGATGAAAGCTTTTCGATATGCTCGGCTTCCTGCGCCACCGTTATGCTGCGGCAGCCCTCCTTGCCGAACATGAGGTTGTCGCTCTCTCCGCCTACCACGTTGAGATAATCGAGTATTTGCTGCGCGTCGGAAACGCGCGAGCGCCTCAGCACGAGCAGCCTGCCGTCTTTCAGTATCGTCTCGTTAAGTATAGTCATAGCTTCCTCCGGACAAATGTAAAATGAGGCCGGTTATCATTCAAAAAAGCCTGATTTTTGTACCTCGGTATAAACGCGGCCTTTATGACCACATATATGTTAATTATACCATATTATAGCCTGTAAAACAGCATGAAAAAAGTGCCAGGAGATAGTATATATCTCTGATTGCCTTTCCGCTACATATTCTGGCGGTCAAAGACCGCCCCTACGCGCGCTAACGCTTCGTTCATATCGTAGGGGCGTCCTTCGGACGCCAGCTATAATTTGCTTGCCGAGGTGATTGCCGGAACACCTCATCCGTCCCACACTGGATTGTCAGCATAGAAAATAAGCCTGCAATCCAGTGTGGGGCCACCTTCTCCTCAAGGAGAAGGCTTATATCGCATCTGGCGGTCAAAGATCGCCCCTACATGCTGTGACGATTCTTAAATATCGCAGGGGCGGGTTTCCGCCGTGTGCCCTGAACGGGCATACCCACCCGTGAAATACCGTCCAGATAATCTGTATAACGGGAGGGCGCAGAGGCCCTCCCCTACACGCTGTGATGTTTCTTTTTTACGCAGGGGCGTTCTTCGAACGCCCGCTTAAGTTATCAGCCGTTATGGACACCCTTTAGCCGCCTGCGGCGACAGCTCCCCGGTTGGGGTGGATAAGAGGGGAGTCATTTTTGGATATAAGCGCGTTAATAAATGCATTAAAGAAGCGCCCACATTCAAAGCTTCCCCTCTTAGGGGAAGTGGCGCGAAGCGCCGATAGGGTATATCTCCGCCTGTCTTTGCGTTATGCATTTTTGCGGTCAAAGACCGCCCCTACGCGCGCTGACGCTTCATTCATATCGCAGGGGCGTCCTTCGGACGCCAGCTTTAATTTGCTTGCCGGGTTGATTACCGGAACACCTCATCCGTCCCCACACTGGATTGTCAGCATACAAAATAAGCCTGAAATCCAGTGTGGGGCCACCTTCTCCTCACGGAGAAGGCTTATACCGCATCTGGCGGTCAAAGACCGCCCCTACAC
>JAEZIZ010000056.1 GCA_023415915.1 Bacillota bacterium
TCGTGTACACATCAAACATGGCGGAAGATCTGCTTAAGACATCCATAGTCGGCCAGTCCCTTTCGTGCAACGAGTTCGTAAGCACGTCGGTGTTCAAAGGCAAATCGAGCTCGTATTACTGCACAGAAACTCTGCAATTCGACGACTATTCAAAATACGTTTCCGATATCTTCGATGCAAAAGAGCGTGCCCGCCGCAGGAGAGAAGTGTTCCCTCAGCAGCTTATAGAGCTGTTTGAGCTTGGAAGAAAGCTTGCGGAAAGCATATAGGCCAGGGACGGCTTATGCCAACCCTCATTCTGTCGATAAAGTGCCTTTTGTCATCCCGTCAGCTTCGCTTTAAGGAGTGCAGCGACTGACTTCGTAGTGAACGAGAATCTTTAGGAAATAGGCTTGTTTCAGTATTCCCATCTCTTCAGTTACGTGTTCGGAATGAAGCATGCAGGGTTATTTGACACTCTGAGAGATCGCTTAAGCCTCTTTATTTGCATTGCATACAATTCTGCCTTGCTTTTTCCTAAAATAAATATATTTTATCATTGTTAATAATTCACAAAAGGTATAAAATAGCCTTAATTTAATTAACTGTTGGCAGGAGTTAATATTGTGATTAAAATAAAACGGAATAATCCCTTAAAGCATTGTTAATCAATATATAGTTTTTTGGTATTATCCCCTAAAGTGTGGAGAAAGGAGGTTTTAGATGAATGTGTACATTTGATAAACTTTCTAAGAAAACAGACAAAGATGTTGAAAGAGCAATATGGGAATATATTAACAAGTTATTTGAAAATCCAGATAAATATTTTATCTTGGTTGAAACATCACTAACTTACTAAAGGATTCCCAATTCTTTTGTCGAACCTGTAATAAGGGGTGACAAAATATATTAACGAGTATTTCTCAAAATTAAGATTGAAAGGAAAATAAAACGGAATTATTCCCTCAAATACGGTAAATGAAAGGAAAATTGAATGCAACAAATAATAATGGGTAGTATTAAATTTACCCCATATCAAAGAGATGATTTGAAAACAATCTTATTGAAACTTATTCCCCACAAAATCCGATCTGGCGTTTAGGCTTTTCTGGTTCTGGGCGTTTCATTTTTATTAATACAAAGCTAATTTGGCTAACATGTTGCACTAATTGTATTGGGGAACCATCATCTAAAATACCGTAATAATATATAAGATATGGGTCTTCATACCCTACTTCGCTAATTGCAAATTTAATAATTTCGCCATATTGGACGAGTTTTATTCCAACTTCTTCATCTGAATTGATGCTTTTATCGAAAGAATCTATTTGATTATAAATTTGTTCTGCTAATATATGCGCAAATCCACTATCAAATTCTTTTCCTTCTCGAATTGATTTATAATCAATTTCGGGCATTTTAGACATAATAGAAGAATAATCAAATTTTAAAGAAGGAATATTAAAATTTTTAAAATTATCATTATCCATATAACACCTCCAGCAATTTACTGCCATCATCATACTATTTATTCCTTTATATTTCAACAATATGTGATATAATGTGAGCGATATTTTGTGGGAGGATGGATATGAATATATTTAAGGAAATGTGGGATATTGCAATCAAATTATCAAATATAAAAAATATGTCAGAAATAAATACTAATGGGCGTAAATATGATAAACATGGTTTTTTATTTGATTTGAAAACTCAGGTTGAACAACTTGATTTATTTTATACAAAACTTGTAGACGAAAATCTCAAACATAATCCTAATGAAACTTTTTACGTACTTAGAAATGAGCCAAATGTTCATCAAATGGCATATATAAATTTAGGGCATGGGTATCCAAAAGAACTATTTGGTGGTCACTGGTGCTATATATTAAGAAAGTTTAGAACAAAATATTTGGTAATTCCATCAACGTCTGATGATAATACAGATATCGGTATTAACGAAGATTCTGAAATTCCTATAAAAATCAAGAAATTTATAAACAATAAATATACAACATTACAAGTTAGAAATTTAAGATGTGTAGATATTCAGAGAGTTTATAAGAATAAAGGGTATTATGATGTTGAAACAGAATCGAAATATATTGTTGATAAATTAATGTCTATAATAACCAAAGATATTTTTGGAGAAGATATTGACATTATTGAAAAAGAAGCATAAAATATAATAGAAATATGATTAGCTCTAATGAGCAAATATAAAATATGATTAGTCCGTTAATCGGGCAAATATTATGAGAAGACCATCATTTGATGGTCTTCTCTATTTAGTTTATACTCTGTCTAAGTACCATATCAAACATATCCAATCCACGATTGTTATATCTGAAACAGAATTCATCAACATACGCTTGCATGTGTTTCACGCTGATGTGGTGATAAATGCCGTATACGCCACGCTTTAACGTAGCCCAGAAGCTTTCAATGTTATTTGTGTGAGTTCCGTTATAATCGCTGAAAGCCTTTGTATGGTCAACACGAAGATGAATGAACGCATGGCGGCTAAGAGGGTCATAACCACGGAATTCATCTGTAATGACCGTATTGCCGTTTTCCTGCTTGCTAACCTTATTAAGAATGTCCATTAACTGTTTTGCGGTTAGTTTCTTACCTTCGTCATTAGGCATAGCGATTTTGGCGAATACGCGCTTGTTGAGGCGGTCTACTATTCCGACAACAGGAGTTTTACTTGTGCCTCTGCCTCGTTTGCGGCAATCTTGGCTACCGCCTACGTTGCCGCCGTTGTTGTCTTTATCGCTGTGATTGTTATCTTTGCGCGGTTTGCCACCGATATAGGTTTCGTCTATCTCAACTATGGTGTCAATGAACTCCTTATGCTCGGCATTACCCATAGCGGTTCTGATCTGCTGAAGCATTCTCCAAGCAGTTTTGTAAGTAACACCGATTTCACGTTGGAGTTGTAAACCAGATATGCCCTTCTTGCTATTTAGAAAAAGGTGTATAGCGTAGAACCATTTACGGAGATCAGTTGATGAGTGTTCAAAGATAGTGCCCTTAAAGGGCGAGAAAGTATTATGACAATTATTACAATAGAATTCCTTTGGTTTCTTATTCATTTGATAAACCTTTGGTGAACCACAATGATTGCAATGCACTTTATCGCCATATCTAACTTTGATATAGTGATTGATACAGTCTTTTTCGGTTGGAAACATATTTATTAAATCTATAAATGTCATTTGACACACCTTCTTTCTATATGTAGTATAGCAGATTAATTACAATGTGTCAAGGGATAATTCCGAAATAAAATACCTTATTACGGTATTCTTATTTATTATTATCATACTTGCTGCATGCCAGCCGACGCCTCAAGATGTAATAATCGTCAATAAAAACGATGATAAATTGATGGAAATAATTGAAGGCGGCCAAAAAACAAAGCCGGATTCGGCAAACGAATCAGCAAAGCCGGAACCGACGACTTGGAAAGAAGAATTGATTATCAGTGAGAATCTGAGCGTTTCTGTAAATGCAAAAGTCAGTATTCCCGACGTTGCAAGTTTTCCTGTTTATCAGGTTGAGCCTGATAGGTTTGATGTTGATTTGGTTACTCGCATAAAGGAAACGCTTTTTAAAGATGCGCAGTTATACCATAATGATCCTTCAGCAGGAAGGTTGTATACAAAAACAGAAATCGAACAAAAAATTATAAAAATAGAACTACAGTTAAGCGACCCGAATTCAAATATCAATCAAATCGATAACTTTGGCAGCGAAGAGGAAAGAAAAAAGGCGAGACAGAGGTTAGAGGATGAATTGAGATACCTAAAAGAGCAATACCATAAAGCTCCTGAAAAAATTGAATACGACCCGATTGAAATCACACAGGAGACCTTGGAAAAAGGATTGTTTTCTATCGTCAATCAGGATAATGGTACAGTTGGCTTTTATGTATCCGATGTGGATGACGATATGGGCAGACATAATTCAATCACCTGTTACTATCCGCATCCCTCTGAAGAAAGCATGGAGCAATATGAAGACTTATCTGTTGAAAAAGCAGAAGATATCGCCATGGAACTGGTTAACAAATTGGGCGCTGATATGTCGTTGTATTGCACAATACTGGTTAATAAAATAGATGAAAAGAATTATAGATGTTATGATGTAATATTTACAAAAACGTATAATGGAATACCTGAAACCTATACCGAACAGGATCAGGCCGATATCAGAAAAGATGAAAAAACATACACATGTCCGTGGTTTTATGAAAAAATAATTGTACGGGTTGACAACTTTGGGGTATGGTTTTTTCAGTGGTATTCGCCTTCAAAAATCGTAAAGACAATGTCGGAAAACGTTGCAATGCTGTCTTTTGATCAGGTTAAAAAGATTTTTAAGGATCAGATCGGGTATTCCAACGCCTGGATAGATAAAGATGACCATATTATATTACGAAAACTATTTATCACCGAAGTTAAGCTTGGCATGATGCGTGTGAGTATAAAGGACAGCATCGATAAATATATGGTGATACCGGTTTGGGATTTTTTCGGCTATACAGTCGATAAATACGATGCGCAGCAGCCAGGCGGATACGCGCTGGACGAAAACAACGAGTACACAAACGCTGTTGAGGCTCACAGTTTCTTAACTGTCAACTCTATTGATGGCAGCGTTATAGACAGAAACTTAGGATATTAATATAGGAACAGAGCAAATGTATATAAAAGGCAGTTTTCCTGCCTTTTATACTGCTTAATACGCGTCTTCCGGCCCCTGATTTGCAAGCTCCACAAAGCGTGTAAATTCCCCGCGCCATCCCAAGGTTACCTCGCCCGTAGGCCCGCTCCTCTGCTTGGCGACAATGACTCTTGTGGCGTTGCCCGCCTCTGCGTTGTAGTAGTTGTCGCGGTGCAGGAATATGACGACGTCGGCGTCCTGCTCTATACTGCCCGATTCCCTTAAGTCAGAGAGCATAGGTATCTTCGTCTCCCTTTTTTCGCTCTCCCTTGACAGCTGCGATAAAAGCAGCACCGGAACGTCTATCTCCTTCGCCATTATCTTTAAGCTGCGCGTCATCGCGGATATCTCCTGCTGCCTGTTCTCGCGCCGCTCCTTGCCCGTCATCAGCTGCAGATAGTCTATCATTATCAGCCCGAGGCCTTTTTCCTGCTTTAAGCGTCTCGCTTTTGCGAGTATCTCGAGCACCGTTATTGACGGCGTGTCGTCTATATACACAGGCGCCACGCCAAGTATGTTTACCGCCTCCGACAGCCTGTCGAAATCGTCGTCCGTAAGCCCTCCCGACCTCGTCTTCTGGCTGTCCACGAGCGCCTCGCTGCACAGCATCCTTGTCGCGAGCTGCTCGCGCGACATCTCGAGCGAGAATATCGCCACGGGTATGTTCTCCTTTACTGCCACGTGCTGCGCAATGTTGAGCGCGAAGCTCGTCTTGCCCATTCCCGGGCGTCCCGCTATTATTATGAGCTGCGAGCCCTGCAGCCCCGAGAGCTTCTTGTCCAGCATTTTAAAGCCGGTAGGTATGCCCAGCAGCCCCGACTCCCTGTTCATCGACTCGCCTATTCGCGTATACCCTTCAAGCAGCGCCTGCTTGATGTGTTCTAATGAGTCGCGCTTGCGCTTTACTGCTATCTGGTAGACTATGTCGCCCGCCCTGTTGACTATCTCTGGCGCCTCGTCCTCCGAGGTCATAGCGTCGCGTATTATCTCGTTGCCCGCCTCAATAAGCATGCGCCGCACCGAGTCCTGCTCTATTATGTCTATATAGTGCAGTATATTGGACGCGCTGGGCACTCCGGACGCCAAATCGGCCACGTATATCGTGTCGTCCGGGCCGTCGAGCTGCCCTTTTCTTTCGAGCCTGTCAACTACGGTGACGGTGTCTATCGGCTTGCCCGCTTCGGAGAGCTCACGTATCACCTCGAATATTTCCCTGTTGCGCTTCGCGTAAAAATCAGCAGGGTTCAGCCTTTCGAGCGCAATGAACACAGCCTTCGGGTCGAGGAACATACTCCCCAGAACGCTTCTTTCCGCGTCTATGTTGTTGGGCGGTTTATAAGCCGCCGCTCTTGCAACCTCCGCCGCCATATGCTACTCTTTGAGTTCCTCCACGGAAAGTATCATATCCGCCGTAACGCCGGCGTGCACCTTTATCTGCATGCTTACTTCGCCGAGCTCTTTGATATGCTCGGGTATGACTATCTTCTTTTTGTCTATCTCAATGCCGTGCTGCGCTAGAATGGCGTCCGCTATCTCCTTTGCCGTCACCGAGCCGAACAGCCTGCCGTTCTCGCCGCACTTCGCCTTTACTACCACCTTAAGCCCATTTAACTTCTTTGCCGCTTCTTCAGCGGACAGAAGCTCGAGCATGCGCCGCTTCTCCAGAGCTTTCTTTTGCTGCTTTGCTATGTTTAAGTTCTGTTCCGTCGCTTCCTTTGCAAGCCCTTTTGGGAGCAGATAATTTCTCGCGTACCCGTCGCTCACCGTTGCTATATCTCCGGCGTGTCCCGTGCCTTTAACATCCTGAATCAATATCACTTTCATGGCAGTTTTCCCTCTCTTACATATTTATCTATTGCATCTTTAAGCCTGAACCGCGCGGTCTCAAAGCTCGAATCCTTTAGCTTGGCCGCCGCCATAGTAGCGTGGCCGCCGCCTCCCAAGCTTTCGAGTATCAGCTGTACGTTAACTTCGCCAAGCGACCTTCCGCTTATCTGTATGTCGCCGCCCTTTTCGCTCAGCACAAACGACGCCTTTACGCCCCTTATAGTGAGCAGAGCGTCCGCAGCCTGCGCCGCTACCAGCGAAGAATTCTGTGCGGGCGGGCAGTACGCCACCGCTATGCCGTCCTTGAGTATCTCGGCGCTCTTAACTATCTCGGTCCTTGCCTTGTACGTCTCAAGGTCGTCCTGTATCAGCAGCCTCACTGCGGAAGAATCCGCGCCGCTTTCTTTCAGGAACGAGGCCGCCTCGAAGGTGCGCGCGCCCGTGTTGAACGAGAATCCTTTCGTGTCCAGCGTTATGCCGCAAAGCAGTGCCTCGAGCTCTATATTTAAGGGCTTTATATCCTCGTCGAAATACTGCAGAAGCTCCGCTACGAGTTCGGATACCGAAGACGCGTACGGCTCGTGGTAGTAAAGAGCCGCTTCCTCTATAGACGAAGCGCCTTTGAGGTGATGGTCTATAACTACCATTGTCTCGGCTAGCTCAACAAGCGGCGGATATACCGTAAGATACGGTATTACGGTGTCCACTACGACGAGCAGGCTGGAAGAGCTTATGGCAAGCCCCGCCTCCTGCCCGGTGATTATATACTTATTGTACTGCTCAAGGCTTTTAAGCCGTTGTATAAGCGGCTCTATCGAGGGGTTCGTATCGTCTATCACTAGATAGGCGTCTTTGCCTACATGCCGCGCGCAAGCCGCAATGCCGAGCGAAGCCCCCATGCTGTCCAAGTCGGGCGACTTGTGGCCCATTATGAAAACTTCGCTGCACTGTTCCATAAGATTGCGCAGCGCGTGGCTCACCATGCGCGATTTTACCTTACTCCTTCTATACGGCCTCTTTACCGTGCCGCCGAAGAATATGAACTTGTCCCCCTGCTTAATGACCGCCTGGTCCCCGCCGCGGCCCAGCGCCAACTCCAGCGCCCGCGTCGCGAAATCCGCCGACTGCTCGGGCGTCTCGCCCACGCCCACAGCTATCGAAAGCGTTGGGCTGTACTTCGTTTTCAGCTGGCGCACGTCGTCGAGTATGCGAAACTTCGAGTTGCGCAGCGCCGAGAGGAAACGCCTCTCAAACACGCACAGATACCTTCCGCGGTCTATCCTTAAAAACACGGAAGAAAGGCTCCTTGCCATCTCGGATATGCGCTTTTCCACCGACGCCACCATCTCGGAAAGCTCCGACTGAAGCATGTCCGCGGCAAGCTCGTCGTAGTTGTCTATCTGTATATATGATACCACAGGCAGGTAGTTTAGGTAGAGCTTCTTTATCTCAACGGCGTTCTCCAGATCCACCAGCCTGTAGAGCAGCATCTCTTTGTTCCTGTATTTTACCTTAAACAGCTCTTTTTTATATGCTCGATCGCCTATTACTATCTTCTTGTCGGGGTCGGGCACGTTTATACCGGGTATCATGCGGTTTATGTTGCGCAGCGCTCCGTAGCCGCCCAGCCTTCTAAAAGCAAGATTAGCCCATTTTATGCTGCCCGATGGAGCCGCGAGCGCCATAGGCAGCGCCATAGTGTCAATATACGTGGCGAACGTTTCCTTATCGGCCAGCGTATCGGTAACAAGCTGCTGCCATTTTATCTTCTGCAGTATACCAAAAGCGACATACAGTACCGCGAACGCTATACAGAATATAGAGACCACGACGCCTAAAAACAGGCTGTGGTAAAACGCGATACCGGCGGCGGCAACAAGAGCTATAATGAGGTACCAAAAATCCAACGTAAGAAACCGGACTCTCATACCTTAAACCTCTCTTTCCTCCGTCCGCTTGCGCATCGACGAAATGTTTTCTATAATGCCTATCCACATAAGCAGCATGCTCAATATAAGCGCCGTCAGCACATGCAGCACAGCACGGACTCCCGTGCTCATGTTGCGTTTCCTGTAAAAGTAGTCAAAAACGCTCAGCGCCTGCACCGAGAACACGAACGCGTAAAGGTTGTATACCGTAAGCTGTACTATATCAAACGAGCGCCAGCCAAAGCTCGCTCCCGTCATAGCGAACAGATACGATACAAGAAACGCCAGCCAGAACCTTTTGGGCAGCGCGTAATCCGAAAACGCCGGCGCGGGCGCTACATCCATGCTCTTTTTGACTATCGCCCGCGGTATGATATAGCAAAGCAGCCCGCTCAGCAGCGAATAAATCCCTATTATCGTCACGAACCAAATGCTGAGCATGTTTCGCAGCAGCTCCTGCATTATGGCTACCGCCTCGGCGGGCGGCGTGGACCACAAGGCCTGCTGGGTTATAGCGCCTGTCAGCAGGTCGGGAGAGCGCACGAGCTGATAAAGCGACATTATATCGGCGTCGCCCATAGCCTTCATGCTGCTCCCGGCATAGCTTACGATAACGTCTGTTGCAGCGCTTTTCGTAAACAGCGACAGCAGCGCTATCGACAGCGCCGCACCCGCCAGCGCCATAGCGCAGGATACAATAACGCTGTCGTGGAAGCGCTTTTTCTTTCTTATCATATAGCCTGTCCCGAAAGCGACGGGCATGAAAGCCCCCGCGAGCAGCACGGCCGGGAAAAATTCAAAGTACGCTACGGTAAGAAAGCCCAGCAGAATAGCTCCGCCGCCCAGCAGGTAACCAGCACGGGCTATCGCATAAACGAGCACGAACGGCACTGCTATGAGAAACACCGGCAGCAGTAGCCCCGCGTACAGCAGCGCCGCCGTCAGCAGATATGCCAAAACCGCAGCTTTATATTCTTCTTTTTTTCTCTTGTCCAATACTCCTAATACCGCTTTCAAAATGTTTTTTCAACAGAGACAGGTCTCCGTAATTGCTTTCCAGAACGTGTTTTTCCTTTATGCCGGTCTCGGTCTTTTTTAGTACCTCGGCGTCCAGCTCGCTATATGATACTCCGCACCTTTTTGCGAGCAGGTAAGCAAGCAGCACGCAAGCGCTCAATGTATCCAGCATCTCTGCCCTGCCGTTGGGCGACAGCGCCGCCCTTATCACGTCCGACGCCTCTCCTATAAATTCGGCTTTGAGCACCTCTATCAGCTTCGCGTTAGAGGCAACGTTCATAGTTTGATGCATAGCAATACCATCCTTTTTTAATATGAACCCAATACCTCTAATAATGGCTATATTCTATATGTAAACAAAAAAATAGTCAATTAATCCACCGAAGAATAAGGTCCCATTAATTGTTCAAACTTCGCAATGCAATGGGGTGTATTTATAGTTTAATAACTAAATAAGCGCAAGTTTCGTACCTGCGCTTTTGCATAGAAAAAATTCAGGATGACAAGTGTTTTAAATTCTCGCCTTGTTTGAACGCTATCGCACTTTCGAATCAATACCCCAGATTCCTGTCTATTACACTGCCGTCTATCGCGTTAATCGTAATAAAGCTTTTCGCCAGATTGTCTTGTTTAAGCCATCCGTCTTCATCTATTGACCATCCGGGAATGCTGTACGTAAAATGGCTTTCGCTGGTGCCGAAAAAATCCCATACGGGAATAAACATAAACTTGTTTGCGTTGTTTTTTTGCTTGACCTGCATATACCCCAAACGTATGTTATTTATATTGACGACCGTTTTATCCTTGTACCCTGTGATATCTTTGTTGGCAGCGAGCGGCAGCCCTTTGAGCGCTTCCTTAACAATCTCTTCGAACCCGTGCAGGCCCACGTTTTCGTTCAGCGTTTCCTTTTGAACAAGCGGCGAGTTCCACTCAAAGGCGGCAACGCCCTTATCGTTTTTGAAAATATAGATTCTTTCGTAATATACCGTTTCGGCATTGCCGTCGCTGGTAAAGTAACGGCAATCGTATGTCGACGGGATATTGTTAATACTGCGCGCAAAAGTAAGCTGATAATATGGCGAATAGGCCGTTTTGCCTTCGCCTGATGTGAATTCCGGCTCCAGCGAAGCTTTATCCGCGACAACAGAGCTCAATTGTATTTGGTTTTCTCCCAATTCATCTATTAGTTGCCGCGCTTGCTCTATTGCATCTTTTTCGGTGATAGTCAGGCCGTCCGGCGCTATATCGGTAAACGCCTTATATGAATGCGTTAAAAAAGATGGATTATTGCACAGCAAGTTAACGATATTATTGATGTCGTACTGGGAAAACTCGCAGCTTTTCGTTCGCAAAACGCTCGCTTACCCTATGGGCTGATACAAAGCCTTCATGTTTACCGTCCGTACTTCCGTTTCTTATCATGCCAAGCAAGACGTCATTGCCTTTGTTTCGTACTACGACATCCTCCGGCGTCGGCTGGCAGGCGGGCAATAAAGCTGCTATGATAAATATTATAAACATTAAGAAATATATCTTTTTCATATCAAATCCGCCGTTTTGGTATTGTGTTCCGTATGATACCAACGTATTTTTTGTAACATTAATAAAATGTCATTAATATATTTTGCCCGGCTCTATTAACACTACCTGCCACCAATGGATTATCTTTGAGAATTGATGTTATTTTATTCCTTATATTAGATTATGTCAATGCAGTTATTTAACTGGTAAATTATATTTTTCTGCAAACAAAAAGCCGCACGTCTCCGTACGGCTATATAGCTTCATCAAAACCCGAAATCAGACCCCCAGCCTATACCTAAAACTCAGCGCTATTACGCGCTCCGGTCCATGATTAGCTTGTCCGCCATCAGCGCTATAAATTCACCGTTCGTAGGCTTGTCGTTGTTGGTGTATATGTTGTAGCCAAGAAACTGGTTAATGTTCTCTATCTTGCCCCTCGACCACGCGACTTCAATAGCGTGGCGTATCGCGCGCTCCACCTTGCTCGGGCTCGTCTCAAACGGCTCCGCTATGCCGGGATATAGTTTCTTCGTTATTGAATTTATGAGTTCGGGTTGCTTTACAACCATCTTTATGGCCTCGCGCAGGAAGTGGTACCCTTTTATGTGCGCGGGTATGCCTATCGACAAAAACACCGCCGTTATCTTCTCGTCCAGCGTGCGCGAGCGTATGGGCGCGGGCGCTTTTTTAGCTACCACTACCCTGTGTCCGAACATGTCCTGTATGCGGCGGTAGAGTATGTCCTTGTTGACGGGCTTTATCATGTAATACTTGGCGCCCAGGTCGCAGGCCATCTTCACCATCTTCTCGTTGCCCACCGCCGATACGACAATAGTCGCGGGCATTGTCTCAAATTCCGACGTGTTGAAACGCTCCAGCAGCGAGAGCCCGTCCGCCTCGGGCATTATCATGTCTATTATCAACGCGTCGGGCGCCACCTCTTTTATCATCCCAGCCGCCTCCACCGGGTTCGTACACGACCCCACAACCTCCACATCAGATTTTGTGCTGAAATACTTTGTAAGCATTTCATTGAGCTGAACATTGTCTTCGATGATCATTAATTTAATCTTTTTTTCCATATAAGTGCTCCTTTCGTTTAAATTAAAATCCGTTCAACCCCTACGAGCCCTGACGCCCGGCGCTCCCCACAAAAATGGCGCAATTTGTCGAAATGTGTCGATATTCCATTGCAAGAAATAATTTCTAGTATATTGGATTTATATTATCATGCCCGTTTCTTTTTTACAATGGTAATGTTGAATCATTAATATATTTTCTTTCAATTTTTTTAATTTCTTAGGAAATGGCACGATGCGCTATTTATATAAAAAACACACGTTAACTTAATATTCTTTATAAAACGCGCCTGAAAAACCTTAAGTCTGCGGATATTTACTGACATAATATCCGCAGACTTTGGCTATATAAAAGTATTGCTTATATTATGCTTACAGCGCGTCGACGCTTCCTACGCTGCTCTCTTTGAGCCATTCTCCGAGCCCGGCAAGGCCTTCTATATCCTTTGTGTCCGAAAACGCCGAGTTTACCTTGATAAGCTGCTGGAACAGCGCCGCCGCCTTTACGCTTCTCTCCATCTCTTTTTTAAGCTTTGCTTTTAATTCCTTGATGTTGGCGGCAAGAGCCGCGTTTTCGTTACGGATGCTCTCGTTCTGTGAAGAAAGCATCTCCATCTCTTCCTCAGTGCTTATCTTTGATGCCGCAAGCGATGCTATCTTCGCAAGGCCCTTAAAGAAATTCTTTATATCGACGTCTGAGGATACAAGCACTTTTGCTACGCTCTCGGGTATGTACTTGTTTTCCCGGCCAAGCGCCGAGTTCGGCTTATGCGACTCATAAGGGCTCAAGTACTTCTCTCCGTCCCTGTCCATATCCGCCATCACCTTTTCGACCAGCGAGCGCCCCGTCTTGATAAGGCTTCTGTACTTGTTCTGGTAGCGCAGCATAAGCGTCTTGTCTCCGCCCGCCAGCTTAAGGCTCGCGCCTCTTATCGATTCGCCTTTCGCCCCCGCCGCGAGCAGCGTGCGCAGCAGCATGTAGATCTCTTCCTTGGAAAACGGGGTGAACGTAGAGGGTTTTTGCTCTATCTCGCCTGTTTCCTTGACCTTCATATAATAGTAATTCCGCACGCTGTTTGGTTTGCGCCCGGTGCTTTTCGCGACGGTCTCAAATACTCGCTTTAGAGGAGCGCCTATTTTCTGCGCCTTCTTGACTTCGTCCCAAAGCAGCAGCTTTTCTTCGTCCTTCCAGCCTGTTCTAAGAGAAATCTCAAAGCTCTGAAGCCCGA
>JAEZIZ010000062.1 GCA_023415915.1 Bacillota bacterium
CAGTAATTGGTGCATGTTCGCCTACCACAAAAAATACCGGGGTAGGCTATTATTTAGCATTCTATAATTATAAAGAAGGACTTGAAACGGTGTTGCTGAAAGTGAGTATAGCGAGTACAAGTCAAAAAGACTATTTGATATTTTCGGGTTCTGCTTCTTGTTAAATAGTAATATTTTTATTTAACTAACTATTTAAATAAGATAGTGATAGACTGCTTGTGGCTGAGCTAGAAAATATAATTCGGCCAAAGCAGTTATAATATTGATAAAAAATTTCTATATACATTTGATATATGTAGACAACTAAAATTGAGAGGTATATATGAAGAAAATATACAAATGCTTTACACGATTTCCAGCAATCATACTTATACCTGCAGTATTAATTATATGCGTAACTGTATCTTGCCAGCCAACGCCAAGTATACAGCCTGTTATCGGGCGGCAGGAAGATATATTAAAAAGCGTTATTGCAACAGCTTTTGAAAAAATACATACACCGGAACATATATCGAAATCGTATGATTATGAAAAACTCAATATCGCGTTTGATGCAGACATTACGGTACCAGAAACGACCGCGTATCCTGTCACGGAAGTAACAAAAAAAGCATTTTCAGATGATGATATACTTTCTTGTATTAAACTCCTTTCTGGCAGAAACGATGAAATATATTCAGATAGCCAGCTTTTATGAGGACAGCGATTTTGACCCGGAATTTGATACGATTGAACATTTTTCATGGATACAGCCGGGTGAACCTGAAATATCGCAGGAAAATGCGTATAGCGAAGCGTTAAAATATATAGATGAAATGGGTATAGGCTTGGAAATATATGCTGCCGAGCCATGTACCGTATTGGTAAACCAAGTAAAAAAAAGCACGGGATGGCAATTCGCATTTACGAGGTCGATATCCAAACTGCAGGCACAATACAACGATATTGGGTTAATGGTTTCTCCATTTTCTGTTCCAAGCTATGGTGCGCCGTGGCTGCAGGAGATGTGCAGGATAGTAGTCGATAAAGACGGGCTTTGTATATTATGGTGGCAAGGTGCTTCTGAAATAAGCAATGTGATTGCATCTTCGGTACAATTAGAATCATTCAATAATATTGAACAAAGAATAGTTAACCAACTTAATTATATGTATGGAACTCATGAAAACGGCTCCGGATATGGTCTTGATATAAAAATAACTGAAATTAGATTAGGTATAAGCTTGATATCGGAAAAAGACAAAACGGACAGTGGGATATATACCGACATGGTACGTAAGTTATGGTTTGAAGTGGAGCGACGAGGAAGATACGGAAGAAAGCTGGGAATCCAATCAGGTCATGTTCAACGCTCTTGACGGGAGTTATATTGAACCAAGAGTCACAAATGAAGGGCTAATGGAGATGATGAATATAGGACCGCCAGATGGATAAGCATATAATAAATACATGTTGTAAATGGCAAAGCGCGATGTTATAATCATTTGATGTAGCGTCTTTCTTGCTCTCCAGCACTAAAAGGCTTTGCAGGAACGGTGCAATTTTAAGGCCTTTTAGTGCTGGAGGGCCATTAGTCCAAAAGGAGGTAGTCTATGAACAAGTACGAAAGTTTGTACATTTTGAAGCCGGACACAGAAGAAGAGGCGAGGAAAGCTCTTATCGAGCGTTTCAAGACTCTTGTGGAAAGCAACGGCGGAAAAGTGGAAAGCGTCGACGAATGGGGCTCAAGGAAGCTTGCCTATGAGATCGACTACATAAAAGAAGGGTACTATGTGCTAATGACGTTCGAAGCCGGGCCCGAACTGCCCGCTGAGCTTGAACGTAATTATAACATCAGCGATAGCGTGCTTAGATATAACGTAATAAGACTGTAAGAAAGCAGGTAAATGTTATGAACAGAGCGACGATTATCGGTAATCTGACCAAGGACCCGGAGCTTCGCACAACTTCTTCGGGCGTGTCGGTTTGTACGTTCACCGTGGCGGTGAACAGAAATTTCGGAGAACGCAAAGAAGTCGATTATTTGCCTGTGGTCACCTGGAGAGGGCTTGCGGAAAACTGCGCCAAGTTTCTTGGCAAGGGCCGCAAAGTCGGCGTTTCGGGAAGAATACAGACGAGAAGCTATGAAGGGAACAATGGCGAGAGACGCTATGTGACCGAGATCGTTGCAGACGACGTCGAGTTCCTGTCGCCCAAGGGCGAGGGAGGAGGCGGAAGGATGGATGTCCCGCCGCCGCCCGACGACATGGGGCTGTTTGGAGACGAGAGCGACTTCGAACCCCTTGACGACGAACAGATGCCTTTCTAGCGGCAGGGCTCCCAATACACAGTTTGGGATATGAAAGAAGGAGAAGTATATGATCAGCGACGATAAAGATAAAAAACCGGGCGGCAAGATCCGCAGAATGAGGCCGAAGCGCAAGGTCTGCGCATTTTGCGCCGATAAATCGAAGGATATCGACTACAAAGACGTACTGAAGCTTAAGCGTTTTCTGACGGAGCGCGGCAAGATACAGCCGAGGCGCACGTCGGGCGTTTGCGCGAAGCATCAGAGACAGCTTGCTATGGCTATAAAGCGCGCGAGGCACGTTGCGCTGCTGCCGTATACGCAGGACTGATAATGTAAACACAAAAGGGAGCGGATGGGCCGCTCTCTTTTTATATGCCCCGGCAATGCTGTAGGGTTAAAAAGAGCTTAAGCTATGGCGGCAGATTTCATTAAATCAACTTGAATTTGGATATAATCGGGTGGCTAAAATTCACGCATAATAGTATAATAGGCGGCGGAGGATTGGGATGGATTACAAGAAGACGTTTGAAGAATGGAAGAAGCTTAAACTCGACGCGGAGACGGCCGCGGAGCTGCTGAATATGGAGCACGACGAGGCTGAGATAAAGAGCAGATTTTCCAGCGAGCTGAAGTTCGGCACGGCGGGCATGCGCGGAAGACTGGGCGCGGGCACGAACAGGATGAACATACATACCGTGGGACGCGCCTCTCAAGGGCTAAGCGAATACGTATTGCAAAACGGCGGGCAACAAAAGGGCATGGCCGTAGCGTATGATACGCGCAAGAACTCGGCGCTGTTCGCGGAAGTCACCGCGCTTGTGTTCGCGGCGAACGGCATAAAGACGTATCTGTTTGAAACGGCGACGAGCGTGCCCGAATTATCGTTCGCGATAAGGAATTTGGGAACGTTCGGAGGCGTCGCGATAACGGCGAGCCACAACCCCCGGGACTACAACGGATACAAGGTATACGCGCCGTGGGGGGGACAGCTGCTTAATGAAGCGAGCGACCGCATAACGCACTGCATAGAAGCCGTGTCCGAAGTGAAGAGCATACAAAAGGAAGAAGCTTTAAGCAAGGGGTTGCTCGTAATGTTGGGCAGCGACATCGACCAAGAGTATTACCGGCGGCTTATGGGCCTTATTAAAAGGAAAGAGTACATAGACGCATACGGCAAGTACATAAAGCTTGTGTACACGCCGCTTTTCGGCACCGGGCTGCGCACATTCAAGGGCGTAATGGAAAAGCTGCCCTATAGCTATACTCTTGTGGAGGAGCAGTGCGAGCCCAACCCCGAGTTTCCCGGCATGAAGGCGCCCAACCCCGAGGACGCTGCTGCTATGGAGAAGGCGATACAGCTCGCGCGTGATACGGACGCGGACATAGCGTGCGGCACCGACCCGGACGCGGACAGGATGGGCGCGGCGATAAAAAACGAGATCGGGGAGTTCCTGATGCTTTCGGGCAACCAGATAGGCTGCATAATTGCCGAATACCTGCTGCGGCAGAGAAAAGAATCGGGCGAGCTTTCTCCAGATGATTATATCGTCAAGTCGTTCGTTTCTACGGCGATGGCGGACAGTATAGCGCAGTATATGGGCGCGCAGTGCATTACCGTGCCCACCGGGTTCAAGTATATAGGCGACCTTAAAAACACGCTGAAGCAGGGCTCGTTTGTGTTCGGCTTTGAGGAGAGCTACGGCTTCCTCGCAGGGGATTTCGCCGCCGACAAGGACGGCGTAATGGCGCTGCTGCTGCTATTAGAGGTGATGTGCGAGTGCAAAGCC
>JAEZIZ010000072.1 GCA_023415915.1 Bacillota bacterium
AAAGTAACCTGTGTTTTCCGCCTAACGTGGTAAGGCCCGTACTTGAAAAAATAGACTTGCTGATGGCCGACTTCAAGATATGGGACGCGCAGGAGCACAGAAGATGGACGGGGCAGACTAACGGCCATGTGAAAGAGAACCTCTGGCAGGCTGTTGAGCTTAAGGTTCCGCTGATACTGCGCACGCCGGTAGTGCCCGGCATAAACGACAGTGAGGAAAACATAGAGGATATTGCCGCGTTTGCCGCCACGCTGCCGGTGCTCAAGTATTACGAGCTGCTTGCGTATCATCCGTTGGGAGTGGATAAAGCAAGAGCGCTCGGCAAACAGATGACGAGGTTTGAAACGCCTTCGGCAGACAAGATGAAAGCGCTCGCGGACATAGCGGCGGAAAAAGGGCTGTGGGTGATGATAAACGGCCGTACCCACAAAAAACCGGCATGATATACGCTTGTAAGCAACAGGCGAAAAAGAAGGAACATCCTGCTGCGACAGAGGAAGAAACGGCACCGAAACAAACAGAAAAAAGATAAGAAATCGCCGATAACGGACGGCGACAGCAGTTGGGGTTATACCAGTTATATGCTATAATCCACAAAACGAAAAACTTAGGCAAACGGCGCTACGTGCGGTTTAGAATGGGGAATAAGGTGAGGGAAGAAGCATGGAACAGTTGACATTTGAACGGCGAATGCAAATGCTTCGGCAAAAAAAGATAGAGCACACATTAAAGAAACGGGAACAGCAGGGCTATATGGACGCCGACGATTACGGCACAGTGCCCGTACCCGATGATTTTTCATTTACTCCAAAACCCAATACACCCTGGGGCGGTATATACGGAGCAACGGCTTGCGCCGAAAACTTTGCGGCGCTGCTGGATGCGCACCCCGTATATGTGGACCCTCTCGAAATACTCGCGGGGCGCTGGCGCAAAATGCTTACCGAGTACAGGATGGCGGGCGGAGCATGGAACGAGAAAGAATACCCTTTCGATCATTTGAAGCCGCTGCATAAAAAATACGATATTGTACACGGCATAGGCTCCGATTCGCATTGCGCGCCCGACTTTTCCATAGGATTAAGCCTTGGTTTTGGCGGGCTGCTGGAAAAGGTGCGCAAATACAGGGACATAAACCCCTCGTCAAAGGAGTTTTACGACGCGGAGGAGACGGTGCTGCTCGCGACACAGCGCTTTATAGAGCGGCATATCGAGGAAATAGAGCGGCTGCTTTTTGAAGAGACTCGCCCGGAGCTGCGCTCTACGCTCTCTATGATGCTCGAAGCGAACCGCAATGTGCTGAGCGCGCCTCCCAAGACGTTTTTGGAAGCGTGCCAGTGGATAGCGTGGTATAACATCGTCACGCGCATATACGACAGGGACGGCGCGGGCTGTCAGCTCGACGTTACGCTTACGCCGTATTATGAGAAGGACGTCGCGGAAGGAAGGCTGGATGACGATCTCGCGCGCTTCATACTCGCTAATCTGCTGCTTGTCGAAACGCACTATTACCAGCTTTCCGGCGTGGACGACGATGGCCGCGATTTGACGTGCAGGCTTAGCTGGCTTGTGCTGGAAGCGGCGCATATGCTCAATTCTTCGGCTAACCTCACTGTGCGCGTACACCCTAACGTAGACGAAGCTTACCTTGCGAAAGCCGTGGAGTATCTGTTTTTGGACCGCAACGGGTGGCCGAGGTTCTGCGGCGACCTGCCGCTTGTAAAAGGCTACATGAAAAACGGCTACGATGAGAAAACAGCGCGCAGCCGCATAGCGGTAGGCTGCAACTGGATGGCAGCGCCCGGAGCGGAGTTCCCGATGAACGACTGCATCAAGGTAAACCTTGCCAGGATATTCGAAGTAGCCTATTACGACATGATGGAGCATGAGCAGCCCTCAACTGGCGTGCTTAAGGAATATTTTAAAAAGCACCTGAAAACAGCAGTGGAAACGGTGGCGGAAGGCGTTAACTTCCACCTTGAACACCAGCACAAGCAGCTGCCCGAGCTCGTTATCAACCTGATGATGCATGATACGATAGAAAAAGGGCTGGATATAACGCAGTGCCCGAGGCTGGGAACCATTGGCCTTGACGGCGCCGGGCTGGCCGTCGTTGCGGATTCGTTTGCCGCGCTGCAGCAGAGGATAGAGAAAGAGCAGCGGACGACTTGGGAAGAGGTTACGACGGCGCTTAAAAACGACTTTGAAGGCGTATATGGCGAAAGGCTGCGGCTGATGATGCAGTCTTCAGAGCGCTACTGCCAGGGCGGTTCTCTGGGCGACGCCTGGGCAAAGTGGATAACGGACACGTTTTCGGATATCGTACACAACCAGCCGATGCCCAAAGGAAGGCGCTTTGTTCCCGGATGGTTCTCGTGGAGCAACACGATAATACTGGGTAAGACAGTGGGCGCTACGCCCAACGGGCGCAAAGCGGGAACGCCTGTTTCTCACGGAGCCAACCCGAATCCGGGATTCCGTAAAGACGGCGCAACGACGGCGCAGTCGACAGGCATAGCAATGGCGCAGCCGGGCTATGGCAACAGCGCCCCGCTGCAGCTCGAGTTCGATCCGAAGATGTCCGCCGAAGAGGGCGGAGTGCAAAGAGTTTTAAAGCTCATTAAGACGCACTTTGATATGGGAGGCACGCTTATCAACATTAATGTGCTTGACGCTGATAAGCTGCTTGCGGCGAATAAAAACCCTGATCAACACCCCGACCTCGTTGTACGCGTGACGGGATTCACGGCATATTTCGTATCGCTTTCGCCCGAGTTCAGGCAGCTCGTCGTCGACAGGTTCCTGGAAGGCTTTTAAACTTTTGACCGGCAAAGAAGGATTATCCTACTTCGGCGTACAAAAGGATATACTACATAGTAGATATAAGAAAAAAACAAAAAGCTTAATCAACTGTTGTTGGTTGAAGCAATGGTTGTATGATATAATTTTTTTGTTAAATGCAAAGGAACAGGCGCGAAATCGTTGACATGTTTTGTTTGCGGGACATGATCGTTTATAAGTAAATGTGGAGGTGACTGATTTTGTTTGAAATGCGTAGAATTGAAAAAAGATTCGACGCAGTCGTAGCTCTCAATGGGGCGTCGCTTAAGGTAAAACCCGGAGAGATAACAGCATTGCTTGGCTCCAACGGCTCGGGCAAGTCCACGATGGTCAAAATACTTGCCGGATTAGTCAAGCCCAATGCGGGGGAAATATTGTTTGACGGCAAACCTGTGACCATACATTCAAGCCAGGACTCGCACAGGCTTGGTGTTGCCACGGCTTTTCAGGATCTCAGCCTTGCGCCTACGATGAGCGTTATCGACAATATAGTACTCGGCAACGAGCCGCATGGCAAGTTTGGTATGATAGACCGCAAAAAGGCGGTAAAAGAAGTCAGAGAGCTGCTAGGACGGTTCAACATAGACTGCGACCTTAACGCTTACGTTACGACGCTCGTGCCGTCCACGCAGAGCCTTATAGAAGTCGCGAAAGCCATATACTTAAAGCCGAGGCTGCTGCTGCTCGACGAGGTAACCGCATCTCTGCATCAAAACGAGGTCCCGGTACTTTTCGACATATTAAAAGAGCTTAAAAACGAGGGTGTTGCAATAGTATTCGTTACCCACAGGATAAACGAGGTGTTTGAGCTTTGCGATAATGTCAATATCATGCGCAGCGGCGAGACGGTCGCCGAGTTCTCAACCAAGGACATTACGCTTGACGATATCGTTTATAATATGACGGGTAAAAAACCGGATACAGAGGTCCACACCGCCGAATACCGCGAGGACCATACGGGCGAGCCCGTACTCGAAGTCGAAAAAATGGAGATATTCCCTAAGGTCAAAGACATATCGCTCAAAGCCTATAAGGGAGAAATAATAGGTATAGCAGGACTCGAGGGGCAGGGCCAGCCCGAATTCATACGCGCCGTGCTGGGCGATAAACCCATCGAAGGCGGCTCTATAAAGTTTAAGGGCGAAGAGGTTAAGTTCAAATCGCCGACTAAGGCGGTAAGAAAAGGCATGGGCTTTATCTCCGGCGACAGAAACACCGAGGCCATATTCCCCGTTCGCAGCGTAGGTGAAAACATATACGTCGGCAAGACGACTAAGGGGCGGCTTTTCAAGTATATAAGCAACAAAGAGATAAGACGGTTTTCCCAGTCGGCAATAGACAAATACAACATCAAAGTCGGCGCGATAAAGAACCCCGCGAGCTCGCTTTCGGGCGGCAATCAGCAGAAGCTGGTCGTCGCGCGGTGGATAGCGATGAATCCGGACCTGCTGCTGCTTGACGACCCGACAAAGGGCGTCGATATACACTCCAGGCAGGAGATACACAACATACTCCGTGAGTGCGCGCGCGAGGGGAATATGACTATCATATATTCTTCCAGTGAAAACGAGGAGCTGCTGGCTATAGCGGACCGCATATACGTATTCTACGAAGGCAGGGTAAGCGGAGTGCTCTCCGGCAGCAACAAGACGCTCGAGCGCCTCGTGGCGGCACAAATGGGGATGACGACTTCACAATCATCTGAAGCGGAGGAGGCACTTGCATGAATGATACAGTATTAAAGAAATTTGGACGGTCATTCCACCGTTTCAGACGTACGCCCGCGTTTACCGGCGCAGTGCTGTTCGTTTTCGCTGTTGTGCTCAGCATAATAACCCAAGGTTTCGGAAGCTTTTTCAGCTTAACGAGCCTTAATACGATGTTTTCCAAGAACGCTCCTCTGATACTCGTAGCGATGGCGCAGGGGCTGCTGCTTATATCGGGGACTCTGGATATCTCTATAGGCATACAGCTCGCACTTGTCAACGTAATAGTGATAATGATGCCTCAGGAGCTCGGCGTACCAGTGTACGTGGGCTGGTTAGTGGGAATGCTCGCAGCCGTGGCGGTATCGGCGGTATGCGGTTTTCTAGTTGCCGTTTTAAGGCTGCCCGATTTGCTTGCAAGCTTTTCGCTGATATATATCATAAAGGGCATAAACGTAATGATAATGCCTTCGCCGCAGGGCAAGGTGCCGGAGGAATTTTATAAGGCGTACGATTCGATGATTGGAGGATTTTTCCCAACGTCTGCGCTTATAATACTGGTTGTCTTCCTGGGGTGGATATATATAAAGAAGACGCGTTTCGGCAAGCATATATACGCGGTGGGCATAAACCCGCGCAACGCTTTCGCGGCAGGCATAGACCCGACCGCTACAAAGATGAAGGCATTTCTAGTTAAAGGCGTAATAGTCGGAATAGGGGGAATATGCTTAACGCTTATGACCGCTTCGGGCAATCCTCTCCAGGCGGAGGATTACGGAATGCGCTCGCTGGCAGCCTGCATAATAGGCGGCCTCGGGTTTGGCGGCTGGGGCAGCTTAAGCTGCGCGCTGTTTGGGGCAGGCTTTTTAGTTCTGATACAAAACGCGGCGTTCTTCTTCTTCACAAAAGTTCTGCCGGCGCTGATACCCGGTTTCATTGCATCTTCGTATTGGCAGAATCTTGCGGCGGATATCATAGTATTCCTTGGTCTGCTTATGACCATAGTGACGACGAAGGGGCAAAGGGAAGCGTTAAAACAGGTCATTGTAAGACAATTTAAGAGGGGTGAGCGCAATGGCAAATGAAGCTGGTAAAAAAATGACGTTCGGTCAGCATGTAGGCGTGTTCATAAAGAGCAGTTCGGCAAGGGCGACGTTTATAATAGCGCTGCTGATGCTGTTTCTGACGTGGGTTTTAAGGCCTACATTGGATGTTCAAAATACTTTAAGCTCTGTGTTTATACTCACGGTGCTGCTCAGTATCGCTTCAGCCGGGCAAACGATAGTGCTCGTAGGCGGAGGCATGGACTTCACGGTAGGCGCGGTGATGTCAAGTACGGCGATACTCACTACATATATCATGAACGGCCAGGAGGGGCGCTTCCTTGAGGTGTTTGTGCTGGCAATGGGCATAGGGCTGCTGGTCGGGTTTCTTAACGGCATAGTCACCACGAAGATAAACCTGCCGCCGATGATACTGACCATGGCAATAAGCAACGTCGTAACGAGGATGCAATATGTGCTTACGGCGGGGCAGCCGGGCGGGTATGCGTCGGACGCTTTCTCAAGCACCATATTCTACAAGGTGTTCGGCTTTATACCGGCAATAGCGATGTACGCGATAATAGTATGGCCGTTGGTATTCTTCCTGCTCAACCGTTCAACGTTCGGCAGACAGCTTTTTCTGGTGGGCACAAACCCGAACGCGGCGAGGCTTAACGGCATAAACGTCAATAAGATAAAAGTAGTTTCATACGTACTTTCGGGCGTGCTGTGCGCTTTTGCGGGCATGCTGGGAGCGGCGTATATGGAAACGGCAAGATGCCAGATATTCGATAAATACGCGTTCAACTCGCTTATCGCGGTCATAGTGGGCGGTACCGCGTTTACCGGAGGCATAGGCACCTACGCGGGAAGCATAGCGGGTTCGCTGCTGATGGTCGTTTTAGACAACGCGCTGACGCTGATGAACATGTCTCAGGACACTCAGAACGTTACCCGCGGTATCGTTATGATACTGCTGCTGATAATCTATAACCGTCAGAAGTCCGTCCGCCAGTAACGATTAAAAGGCGGAGTTCATACGGGGTCCCCAACAAGACGTAAGGCTTGATGGGGTGTAAACAGGTTAATATTACTTTACAATTAAGCGATAACCCAAGCAAAGACCCGTCCTTAACATGGGCGGGTTGCTTTTTGCCGGTAGACGGACGAGTCGGAACAATAGCAAAATTCCACCGTAAATAATAGCTTTTTTAGCAAAGCAACAGAGGTACTTATATTATGGGTCAGAAACAAGCGAAAAGATTTACATTCTCGATTCTAATGCTTATGATAGGCTACGCCTTTATAAACAGCACTCCCAGCCTTTTTATGAACGGCATGATAAAGGATTTTCAGCTGCCCAACGTTGAGCAGGGGCTTATAAGCAGCATAATGAACGTCGGCGGACTGATAGCGCTCGTATCCATGCCATTGCTGCAGGGAAGAGTAAAAAAGTGGACTATGCTCCTCATAAGCGGACTGATACAATTCGTAATATCGCTGTGCCTCGGAACGGTGCCGCTGTTCTGGTTCGTGCTGGCCGCTTATCTCATATTGGGGCTGGGGCTCGGGCTGATGGACTCGTACGCCAATTCGTGCATAGCGGATATCAACAATGGAAGCCAGAAGCATATGGCGCTTATGCACGGCACATACGGCATCGGTGCGTTCGCGGCGCCGCTTATTATACAATGGCTGTTTGAGCCTCCGAGAAACCTGCCCTGGCAGACGGTAAACTATATGATCGCGGCTTTCGTAGGCGCGCTCGTACTGTTTTTTGTGCTGCAGACAAGGCGGGACAGCGGTATAGTCAGTGCGGCGAGCATAGACGAGCCCAAGCTTCGTATGGGTGAGATAAAAGAATATCTTAAAAACAAATATAATGTACAGCTTATAGGAGCGGGAGTGATGTATAACGCCAGCATGGCAGTGAGCTCGCTGTGGGTGGTAAGGTACGCGACGGTAACGTATAACGATGCGACTTCGGGCGCCGTTGCACTGTCCGTATGCTGGCTGTGCAGCACGATAAGCAGATTCGTCGCTCCCGCTCTCAAAAAGCGTCCGCTCAAGCTTTTTGCGATAGGCGTTTCTTCGATGGGTGTGTTGCAGATAGCGGGAGTACTTGCGGGGAACCAGATAATGCTTATTGTCGCGTACGGCGCAATAGGGCTGATGAGCGGTCAATGCATGCCGATGCTTATGAACGAGCTGACGGTAAAATATCCGGGACGTACGTCGCTGCCTACTTCGGTCAGCTTGTTTTTCATGTACTGCGCGAGGATAATAATGCCGATAGTAGTGGGGTATATTGCCGCGATAAGCAACATTGCCGTAGGCATGCTGCTGCCGCTTATCACCAGCCTCCTGGGAGGATGGCTATCGCTTATCGCGCTGCGCAGCGACAAATCCGCCGCATAAAAAAGCACGGCGGCATGGCGCCATGCTCTTCAATCGGGGTCTCCATAAAGCAAAAGCTTTATGGGGTGTGTATAACGGGGTACCCAACAAGCCGTGAGGCTTGATGGGGTATAGTTAAAAGTTAAAGTATTCGGCAAGCTGCTCGTCGCTGAAGTGCCCGCCGTATTCGCAGATCTCCAGGCCTTCGGCGTATTTTGCCTGTTTGCCGCGTTCGCCGTATTTTTTCACAAGGAGTACGCGGTTCTCGTCGGCAAAGTCCTTGCTTGCTTGTGCGAATCTGCTGTTTAACAGCCACTTGAAGCGTTCCTCGTCGTCCTCGGGTATCTCGGACTTGTCTACGTTGTCCACCCACGGCAGCCAATCGTACATCTGCGATTTGTACTGATGCCACATACGCATCTTTTCCTCGAATACGTCCGTTATATCGAAGACGAGATCAGGCTGGAACGGATACGGCTTTTTAAACGAGTCCTGCATATAGAATATTGCGGGCTGGTAACGCAGCACGGGAGTCATCGGGCAAACATTGGGCACCTGCACGAGATACGAGCAGTCCTGTACCAGTATCGAGGTGTTGCGGTGGTCGGGGTGATAATCGTTGGGGCGATGCGTGATTATGATATCGGGGGCATATATGCGTATCGCGCGCATCATTGCGGTTCGCTCGGGCAAGCCGGGCGTAAGATACCCGTCGTTGTTATCGAGAAACTCGACTTCTATGCCGGTGAGCTTGGATACGCTTAGCGCCTCCTTCCAGCGTATCTGAGAGAGCTCGCCGCCCATAGTGCTCTGATGGCCGGAAAAGCCGTTAGTTGCGCAAAGAAACTTGACGCTGTGCCCCAAGCGCACGAACCTTAAAGCGATACCGCCCGAAGTTTCGCAGTCGTCAGGGTGGGCGCCAATAACCATGATTCTTAATTTCTTAGACATGAAAAACTCCTTTGCTAAATATGTTGATGATAAAAAAATTATAACATACGCTTTTATCATGTCCAAGTTAAATGTTTTAATTGGTATAACCAAATATAAAATTGGTATAACCAAAAAAACATTGCATGCCGACAGACGTTATATTATAATAGTTATTAGAAAATTGCCGTTTTAATCGATAATCTGACCGTTCCGACAACGGCAGTAACCGTATCATGCAAAGTAAAAGTTATGGAAACCCGCTAAAGTTGAAAAAGCAGTTCGGGCGAAAACGTGCAACATGTACATACCAGTTCAAATATTGCTTATAATAAAGCAATTACCAGGCTAGCCTTTTAAAGACGCGCTTTGCATGCATAGAAGCGCCCGGGCTTAAGCAATATAATCCTATGTAATACCAGCATTTATCAATAATAAGGAGGGACATGCATGAAAATTGGAACGTTGGCCGACTGGTTTGGAGTAGGGCTCATTGAGGGCATACGCGAATCACAGCGCTGCGGCGCTCAGGGCGTTCAGGTTTATGCCGCGGGCGAGCTCGATTCTATGACAGTTACGCCGGAGCAGGTTAAAAAGGTAAGGGATACGGCAAGGGAATGCGACCAGCAGATTGTATCACTCTGCGGAGAGCTCGGGGGATTCGGCTTGGAAAAGGCCGAGGATAACGCCGCAAAGATAGAGTACTTAAAGCGTACTGTTGAGCTGGCGCTCGAGTTTGACTGCCATGTCGTTACGACGCATATTGGCGTGGTGCCAGCCGATAAGTCGCATCCGCGTTACGCCGTAATGAAGGAAGCATGCATGGAAATAGGCGAATTCGCCGCTAAACACGGAAGCTGCATCGCGGTGGAAACAGGGCCTGAGCTTATAACAACGCTAAAGAGCTTTGTGGACGACTGCGGAGAGGGAATCGCGATAAACTACGATCCGGCAAACATCGTAATGGCTACAAGGGACGACGAGGTAAAGGGCGTATACACCGCCGGAAAATCAATCGTGCACACGCACGCCAAAGATGGAATATGCCGCCACAATTTGCCCGCCGAAGAATTTTACCATATGTTCGCAACATACGGGCTTGAGCAGATGAGGGAGAAGGAATACAGCCGTGAGACGCCTCTCGGTGAAGGCAGCGTTAGATGGAACGAGTATTTGACGGCGCTCAAAGACATAGGCTATAACGGATTCCTCACGATAGAGCGTGAAATTAAAAACGGCGCGGAGGATATACGCATGGCCGTGAAATTCTTAAATTCGAAGCTGAAAGAACTGAATATATCAATATAAATTCTGGGCTTTATCGTGTACATGCCTTGCTTTATGTTCATACTAGTTTAAAGCGGACAATCAATAATAATGTAAACAAAGGAGGATACAAATGAGTTCATACCCGAATCTTTTTTCACCGATACGCATAGGCAATATAGAAATTCCTAACCGTATTGTGCACGTACCAACCGACATCAGCTCTTCCTGCGCGGACGGGGAAGTAAGCGAACGGGATATATTTCATCACTCAGAGATAGCCAAAGGCGGAACCGGTCTTGTGATAGTAGGCGCTACGACGCCCGACTTAAAAACGGGCAGGCCGACAGTCACCTGCCTTTCCGCCGATGGGGATAACTACATACCGGGACTGGCGAGGCTTGCCGATTCGATGCACCGCTACGGCGCGAAGTGCGCCGTGCAGCTGCAGCACCCGGGTCGTCAGTGCGCTATACCGCGCTACAGCATAATGTCCACAAACGATACGGTCGTTAAGCTTCCCTGGTCTGCAGGACATGAGATTGTATACGAGAACGCGGAGGAAAAAGGCAAACAGGCCAGAGCGATGTCTACGGAAGAAGTGCTCGAGATGATCGATTTGTTCTCGGAAGCGGCGTGGCGCGTCAAACAAGCGGGCTTTGACGCCGTCGAGCTGCACGCAGCGCACGGCTATTTGATATCTATGTTCATGAGCCCGTATATCAACCGCCGCATAGACAGGTTTGGAGGCAGCTTCGAGAACCGCATGCGTTTCCCGCTTGCGATAATAGCGTCGATACAGAAGAAGTGCGGTAAGGATTTCCCTATACTTGTGCGCTACTCGGTAGACGAGTTTGTGGAAGGCGGCCGCCATCTGGAAGAGAGTAAGCTTGTAGCCGCCGAATTCGAAAAAGCGGGCGTTGCCGCGCTCGACCTTTCGCAGGCGCTGCAGGAGAGCCCCGGAGCGGGCTTTGATCCGATGTACTATCCGGAAGGCTGGACGATGTTCGCCTCCGAAGGCATAAAAGAGGTTGTGAATATACCGGTAATAATAAGCCACTCGCTGCGTACGCCTGAGTTTTGTGAAAAGGTTATAGCCGAAGGCAGGACGGATATGGTTGGCCTCTCCCGGCAGATGCTTGCCGACCCGTACTGGCCCGTTAAAGCGAAGCTCGGCAAGGAGAAGGAGATACGCCGCTGTATATCGTGCCTCACCGGCTGCTGGCAGGAATCGATGATGGCAAAAAGAGAGATAAAATGCGCAGTAAACCCCGCGTGCGGAGAGCAGAGCTTTTCCGACCTTAAGAAGACGACCAAACCGCTTAATATTGCGATAGTGGGCGGCGGCCCCGCGGGCATGGAGGCTGCGAGAATAGCGACGGTAAGAGGCCATAAGGCAGTTATATTCGAAAAGACGGGAGAGCTGGGCGGCGCGATACTCGGATGCTGCATGGTGCCCGGCAAGGACAAGATGAAATGGTACGCCGACTGGATACGCAATCAGATAAAAGAGCTGGGCGTGGAAGTAAGGCTGTGCACCGAGCCCACGGTTGACGACCTTGCCGGCTACGACGCCGTACTCAACGCCACTGGCGCTTCGTCGTATGTCCCCGACTGTATGGGAGCGGAGCGGGTAGTAAACTTCGAGAAAGTCATCGCGTGCCCGAAGGTTTCCTGCGAGTTTAATCCGGGAGAGAGAAAGCCGCTAAAGGTAGGGGAGCGCGTGCTCGTTTGGGGCGACCATTATGCGGCCGTCGATACCGTTTCGTACCTTGCGTCGATAGGCAAGCAGGTAACCGTGGTCACCGAGAGAAAGGAGTTCGGCTCGACGGTGGAAGTCATACACATGTACGTAATGCGCAAGCGTTTCCAGCAGACGGACGCCGAGGCGCTCGATTCCAAGCCGTATAAATATCCCGTTACCGTATACGAAAACTCGACGGTATATAAAATAGGCGACGGCGAAGTGGTGATAGAGGATAAGAACTTCAAGCGCAGCACGCTGGCTATAGACACCGTTGTCACCTGCCATACGCGCTCTAATACGGCGCTGTTTGACGAACTGCGCTCGCGGGGAGTTAACGTGTTCAACGTGGGCGACTCCGTCTCGCCGCGCAATTTGCACGCGGCGGTGCTTGAAGGCGCGAGCTTCGGCCTCAACCTTGAGGAGAACATGCTCGTCAACCCCAACAACGCCATAATGAACGATATACCGATAGACGTGCTGGGACAGCTGACGCGTTAAGTCTTACGATGTAAATGTTTATCTTCCCGAGGCGGCAGACTCTAAGCCGCTTTCGGGTTGATAATATTAACGAAAGCTACAGATATGATGTTTAGAAAAGGAGAGAATGATATGAAACTTGGATTTGCAAGCGCGATACTTCCTGATCAAAGTTTTGAGTATGTCGTCGATTTTGCATCAAAAAACGGATTCAAATGCGTGGAGATGATGTGCTGGCCTTTAGGCAAAGCCGAGAGGCGGTACGCCGGAGTAACGCACATCGATGTTGATTCGCTGGACAAGGGAAAAGCGGAAAGCATAAAGGCATACCTTAAAGAGAAGAACATCGAGATATCGGCGCTGGGCTATTATCCGAACCCGCTTGACCCTAATCCAGAGAACCGCGACAAGTACATAGGGCATATCAAAAAGCTCATAACGGCCGCTCCGATGCTGGGCGTAGGCACGGTAACTACGTTTATAGGGCGCGACCAGCACGCATCCGTATCCGACAACATGAAACAGTTTAAAATAGTATGGCCCGACATAATTAAGCTTGCCGAAGACAACGGCGTTAAGATCGCGATAGAGAACTGCCCGATGCTGTTTACGATGGACGAATGGCCGGGCGGCAAGAATCTCGCTACCACGCCGAAGATTTGGGACGAGATGTTCGACATAATATCGAGCGATAACTTCGGCCTCAACTACGACCCGTCGCACTTCCTGTGGCAGCAGATGGACTATATAGCGCCTATATACGACTATGCGGACAAGATGTTCCATATTCATATCAAAGACGCGAAGATACTGGAATACCAGATAAGCAGAGTGGGCATAATGGCGACTCCTCTCGAGTTCCATACCCCGAAGATACCCGGGCTCGGCGATATAGACTGGGCAAGCTTCATATCGGCGCTGACGGATATCAGATATAAAAAGCACGTCGTGATAGAAGTGGAAGACAAGGCGTTTGAGGATACGCTGGAAGACAGGCTGACCGCGATACTGCAGTCGAAACAATATATCAACCAGTTCCTGCTGTAATGCGCTCGGGAAAGCTTAAGCGCCTTTAAAACGTATAGTACAAACAAAAAGCGGCTGAAAAGCCGCTTTTGTTCTGCTGTTTTACTACCTTGCTCCGTGATCGTAGGGGATACCCTCGGCT
>JAEZIZ010000120.1 GCA_023415915.1 Bacillota bacterium
CTTACTTTGCTTTTTTGTACGCGTACTGTACGCATGACTGGTGCCTCGGGCATTCGGCTTCCGTTTCGTGCACCTTCGATTTGTTGAAATGTATGCAGAAGTGCCCGGGGAAGTCGTTGCCCTTAACGACGTCCACCATGTGCGGCATATCGTGCTGCGAAGCGGCATACGTTACGCCGTTTATAGTGACCCATATAGGACGGCGGTTCCACGTCCATTTGCCGCCGCACGCTTTTTTCATCTTTGCGGTGTCGTCGGCAGTCGCGGGCTCGCAGTCGGCATGATACCATCCGCCGAAGCGGTAGACCTTGAACTGTATACCCGTCTTAACGTCGGTTACAGTGGCGTATGAGCCCCTCTTCCACTTGCCGTTAATCTTGCTCCATTCGGAAAGCAGCACTTCGCCCTCTATGCCGGCCATCTTTGCGGCCGTCGTGGTAATGTCGTTGTCGCCGTAAAGCAGTTCCAGAGTCTTGCCGCCCGCAATACCGTCCTGCGAAAGGCGAGCTTCCTTCTGGAAAGCCTTTACGGCATTGAGAGTTAATTCTCCGTAATAGCCGGTAACCGAGCCGCCGAAAAAGCCGCGCTTTCTTAACTCGCGCTGCATATCCGCTATTGCGACGCCCTCCATGCCCGGCTTGAGCAGCGCAGCCGTAGAGCCCGATTTGCTTATCTCTATGCTATCCTTGTAAACATAGCCCTTTACGGATTGCGACTCTAAGTAATACCAGTCGCCAATCATGTTCAGTATCGAAACGGGCGTGCCTACATTAAGCTCGCCCACTGCGTCGCTGAAGTCGTTGGCGAACTGGCGCACTTTAAGGCCGTCGGTAAGCACGTGTCCCGTAAGCGAATCCCTTGAGGCGAGGTATACGAACTCGGTGCTGACATATCCCCTATAGTTACCGAATATCGCCCTGTACCAGCCGGTCTGCTCCTCGCAGTATACGCCTATCCTCGTTCCTTTTTTCAGCACGGTAACGACGGGAGAATCGGTGGTGGGTCTTAAACGCATGTTTACTTCATCCGCCGTCACCGTCGCTTCCTCAAAGAAGCCGGAAGCGAAAGCGTTGGCAGGTGCAAACACGGATATTATAAAGGCTATTGTCAATACGGCAAGAAAAAATCTTTTCAATACTACTAACCTCTTAACGGTTCGTAACATGCGCGTAAAAATAATGCAATATTATGATAGCAAATATTGTGTGCGCGCACAACCGCTTTTTATGTGCTGCTATATATTGGACAGAAAAGCTTTGAGCTTTTCAAGGTCTTCGCGGTACACGCTTTTCAGCGCGGGGTTGTATATCACGCTCGCTGGATGGTAAAGCGGGAAAGCCGTAAACTCATGCGACAGCGCTTTTGCCTTTACGGGCGCGGCGTGGCACGAGCCTATGAGCGCATGCTTGCCCAGCAGGCACTTTAACGGAACGTTGCCCAGCGTGACGACGACGCCCGGTGCAACCGCCTCTATCTCGCGTAAGAGCAGCGGCAGCATGCACGATACCTCGTCCTTTGACGGCAGGCGGTTGGAGAGCGTGCCTTTAGCGCTCACCTTGTAAGGCCGGAACTTGACAACGTTGGTGATGTAGATATCTTCGCGCGAAAGGCAAAGCACTGAAAGGAACTCGTTCAAGTTTTGCCCCGCCTTGCCTACGAACGGGCGCAACAGCCTCGTTTCCTCCGCACCCGGCGCTTCGCCTATCAGCATTATCTGCGCGTTTTTGTCGCCCTCGCCGAACACCAAATCGACCTTCGTTTTACCGAAAGCCTCCGCTGCCAGCAGTATGTCGTCGCATATGTTTTGCAGTATCATTTGTCTTTACCAAACAGTTCTTCGTATTTTGCCTTTATGCTCAGAAGGTCCGCCCACGATTCCTTTTTGAGCTGTTCGTTTCTCAGAAGCGCCGCCGGATGGTACGTCGGAATTATGTAGAAACCCTTGGATTCATGCCATACGCCGCGGTCGCGTGTTATGCGCACATCCTGGCCGAGTATGTATGAGGCGCTTATTCTGCCGAGGCATACCAGAATTTTTGGCTTTATCAGCGCGACCTGCGCCCTTAAGTAGCCTATGCAGGCGGCCGCTTCATGCGGAAGCGGGTCCCTGTTGCCCGGAGGGCGGCATTTCAATATGTTCGCTATGTAAACGTCGTTGCGTGTAAAGCCTATCGAAGCGAGCATCCTATCGAGCAATTGGCCTGCCTTGCCCACGAACGGGCGGCCTAGCTCATCCTCGTCGCGCCCCGGACCTTCGCCAATGAACATTACGCCAGCCGAGACGTTTCCCTCCCCGAACACCGTATTTGTGCGCGTTTGATAAAGCTCGCATTTTTCGCACGCGCTTACGTCTTCGCGCAGTTTCTTTAAATTTGTATACATACTGTCATTATATATTAAAACGCCGGTCGGGAAAAGGGTGTGAAACGACGCTATTTAAGGCATTTTTCACGATATGTTCAAATTTTTGACGTATGAATTTCTTAATAAATAGTTTATAATTAAAAATAAAGTTTATAATATAATTAATATATACACTCTTACGGTAAGTTTTAAGGGGTTCATTTTGGAGCAGATATTTAACGCCATAGTAAACAGTATACCCGATTTCCGCGTTGTCGATATAATCGATATATTGCTGCTTGCTACTATAATATACTGGCTCTTGAAGCTGACGTCAAAGACTCGCGCGATACAGGTGCTTAAAGGTCTTGGCGTTATACTGCTCGCCGAATGGGTCGCGGGCTTTTTAACTCTTTCGGGCACGAAGTGGATACTTGATTATGTGCTGACGGCCGGAGCTTTGGTTATCGTCATCATATTTCAGCCCGAGCTGCGTCGCGCGCTTGCGAGCCTCGGGCGCGGGAAGTTCGAAATTATGGCGTCTCAGGCGACGTATGCGCAGGAGAACGTTGACAACATATTAAAGGCGGTGCTGAGCCTTTCAAAGAAACGCGTGGGCGCGCTTATAGTGTTTGAGCGCAAGACGGGATTAAAAGACGTAATAGAGAGCGGCACGCACCTGGGAGCGGACATTTCGTCGGAGCTGTTGGAGAACCTTTTTTTCACGAATTCGCCGCTGCACGACGGTGCGGTAATAATACGCGAGGACAGGATAGAGGCGGCGGGCTGCTTTTTGCCGTTGAGTGAAAACAAGCAGATAGGGCAGGAGCTGGGCACGCGGCACAGGGCGGCGCTCGGCATATCCGAGGTGTCTGATTCGATTACGCTGATTGTATCCGAGGAGACAGGCGTAATATCCGTCGCGCAGGACGGCAATATAATACGTTATCTCGACTCAAAAGCCATAAAGGATATTCTGGAAGACATATATATGATAAAGCAGCCGAAAGGTTTAAGAATAAAGCGGAAGGGGCGTGAGGCGCAGTGAAAAAGTTTTTCGGCGCGTTGTGGAAGCTCGTCCGCAGCAACCTTGTATTGAAGATAGTAGCTCTGCTGTTCGCCGTCATACTCTGGAGCTATGTGCTGGGCGAAACAAACCCCGTCCGTGAGCGCGATGTATCCAATGTTCCTGTGACATGGGAGAACGTGGACAGCTTAAAGGACAAGAAGCTCGCAATATCCGGGAACCTTGAAAATATACTCGGCACCGTCAACATAAGGGTGAGGGTGAACCAGAACCAGTCAAGGCTGGTAAACGAACAGAACGTCAGCGCTTCCATCGACCTTTCCAAAGTGAACGGCACGGGGGAACAGAAGCTTCAGGTAAAGCCGAAGACTGAATACGGCACCGTCATCGAAGTGAACCCGCGCGAGATAACGGTGTATGTGGACAAATATAAAGAGAAGGACGTGCCCATAAGCGTGGAAACGACGGGCAGCGTTCCGGCGGACTACTATGCCGACCCGCCGCAGTTTTCGCCCGACAGGATAAGGATAGGCGGCGCGAGCAGGGATGTGAACAGGGTGGTCAGCGCGCTTTATACGGTTAATCTCGATGGCCTTACCAAAGGATTCAACAGGAGCTATGAGGTGCAGCTGCTCGACGAACAGGGCGGGATAGTCGACCCCGGGCTGTTCTCCACAGGCACGCCGTCCGTAATAGTGAATCAGGTCGTAGAGCCTGTCAAGACGGTGGAAGTGGATGTCGAAGGGTCTATACAGGGGCAGGATAACCTTGCGCCCGGCTATGAGCTAACGAGCGTAACATGTGAACCCAAAAAGGTAAGGATAGCCGGCGACAGGGCTGTGCTTGACACGGTAAGTTCTATAAAGCTTGAAACGATTAACGTTGCGGGATACAGCACGGATCAGGTGATACCCGCGAACTATATACTGCCCGAGGGCGTAAGGGTGGTCGATTCGGCCAACGCGCAGGTATCGGTTAATATACGCGAGATATCCGAGCAGCAGGTATATAAGAACGTGCCGCTCAAGATAAAGAATCTGCCTTCGGGCATGGCCGCGGCAGTAATCCCGGAAAGCGTCGACGTGACGGTAACTGCGGGCGCTCCGCATATGTCCAAGCTGTCGCGCAAGGAAGTCGTGCCGTATGTGGACGTAGACGGGCTCGTGCCTGGTACGTACAGCTTAAAAGTAATGTTTGAGCTGCCCAGTGGGTTTGTCGCCGAGAACTTTGTGTCAAGCTCGGCGGCGGTAAGCGTTACGATAAAAAATAAATAAACAGCATATATAAGAGCGGGAACCCTCGCTCTTTTTTTTGCGCTTGAAGTGAAAATCCGCCGAGCTTCCCCTGAAAGCCGGTAATACAAACTTCACTTAAATCAAGCATGAAAACTGCTGTACTGCGGTATAAAAAATACTGCAAACATGAGATTTTCCGGCCCATATGGAGTATAATCGGAACAAACGGGAAAGGATGACGGTGTGGCGATTACAGTAAGCGGCGTAAGCGTGCCGCTGCCGGGCGGCGAAGAGCAGATAAAAGAAGCAGCCGCAAAAAGGCTGGGAATAAGAGAACAGGATATGGCATGCGCGCGCGTAAAACGGCAGTCGCTTGATTGCCGCAGGAAACACATACGCATTGTGTATACGCTGCACGTAACGCTTTGCGACTCCGCGCTTCAGTCAAGGCTGGAAGCAAAGTACGGCAGCGCCGAGGAGTATTCGGAGCCGCGCATAGAGTATGGAACGCTGGACCCGGGCAGGGTCGTCGTCGTGGGCGCGGGGCCGTGCGGTTTGTTCGCGGCGCTCACGCTCGCAAGGCACGGGTATAAGCCGCTGCTTATCGAGCGCGGCAAAAGCATAGAGGAGCGGGCCGGGGACGTAAAAGCGCTGATGCTTCGCGGCGAGCTCGACGAGGAGAGCAACGTATGCTTTGGCGCGGGAGGCGCAGGCGCGTTCTCGGACGGCAAGCTGACTACACGTATAAAGGACCTACGGGCGGAACACGTTATAGAAACGCTTGCTGATTTCGGCGCGCCGGAGGAAATACGCTTTGAAGCAAAGCCGCATACGGGCACCGAGAACATAAGAAAAGCCGTAAAGAACATAACCGCACGTATAGAGGAACTGGGCGGCGAAGTATGGTTTTCTTGCAAGCTAACGGGCATTTGTTTATCGCAAGGAGCACTTTCCCGCATAACATATATTAAAGACGGCGAGGAACACAGCCTTGAAACGCGCGCGCTGATACTCGCGATAGGCCATAGCGCCAGGGATACGTACGAGATGCTTTGCCGCAGCGGGGTCGTAATTACGCCCAAACCGTTCGCCATTGGCCTGAGGATAGAGCACAGGCGCGAGTTTATAGACAAGGCGCAGTACGGCGAAGCGCTGGGAAACCCTTTGCTTGGGGCGGCGGAGTACCGGCTGACGGGCAAAAGCGGCGGCCGGAGCGTGTATACTTTTTGCATGTGTCCGGGCGGAGAGGTGATATGCTCGGCGACTGAGCAGGGAGCGCTTGCCGTTAACGGCATGAGCTATTACGCGCGTGACGCCGAGAACTCCAACAGCGCGATAGTCGTAAGCGTAGGTCTAGAAGATTTCGCGGCAGGTCCGCTCGGAGGCGTAGAGTTTCAGAGGATATTCGAGCGCGCGGCATACTCTGAGGCATTTGCGGCGCCCGTGCAGACGGTGGGCGACTTTTTGAAAGGCAGAGTATCGGCGGGCTTCGGGGACGTAACGCCGTCGTACAGGCCGGGAACGTATTTTAGAGATCTCGGCGATTGCCTGCCTCGGGCGGTATCAGTCGCGCTCAAAGCGGGTATAACGCAGTTCGGCAGTAAGATGAAGGGATTCGATATGCCGGATGCTGTGCTGACCGGGGTAGAGACGAGAACTTCCGCGCCCGTGCGCATACCGCGCGGCGGCGGGCTGCAGGCTGAAGGAATACAAGGCCTTTTTCCGGCGGGCGAAGGCGCGGGGTATGCGGGGGGCATAGTCTCGGCGGCGGTGGACGGCATAAAGTGCGCCGAAAAGCTGATGAGCATATACAAGAAACCGCAGTAAAGGCAGGGGAGCAGCAAAAAGCTTCACCTTGAAGGAGTGTAACGTCTAAAAGCTCTCCCTTCTTTGAAGCGTTCCCCATGGGATTCCTCGCAAACTCGGAATGACAAATTGGGGCGCTGGGGTGTAAGGCTAAGGCTTTTGCAGGCACAATTGATAAGGAGTACGAATGAAGAATATAACGGTGCTGTTCGGCAATTACGGCAGCGGCAAGACGGAGCTGGCGCTCAACATTGCGCTTAAGCTCAAACAAAAATACGGCGACGTGGCGCTTGTGGACTTTGACATAGTCAACCCGTACTTTCGTTCTTCGGAGCGCAAGGCCATGCTGGAAGAGAAGGGCATTCGGGTTATAGCCCCGGCTTTTGCTAATACCGGCGTCGACATGCCGACCATTCCGCCCGACGTGTACGCGGCGTTTAAAGGCGGGCATACGGTATTCGACTGCGGAGGTGATCCCGTAGGGGCGACGGCGCTGGGCGCTTTAAAAGAGCATTTTGACCGTGTCCGGGAAAACACCGAGGCGCTGTTTGTAGTAAACACAAAGCGTCCGTTTCAGGGGGACGCGGAGAGTATACTGGAGAGCCTTAAAAGGATAGAACACAGCGCAAGGCTGAAAGCGGACGGCATGATACTGAACGCTAACTTGGGGTATGAGACGACGGGCAAAGAGCTTTTGGAAGGGTATAGTATAATAAAAGAGCTCGAGAGAAAAGCGGGAATACCATTAAAAGCCGTCAGCGGTACGAAAGAATCGCTTGCAAGGTTTTTAAACGAGTGCCCGGATTACAGCGGCGAGACAGTAACGATAGATATTCTTATGAGGCCGGAATGGCTCGAATAGCCCTCGAAAAACGCGAGGTTTTTAGGGGTGTGCATAACGGGGTCCCCAAAAAGCCGCAAGGCTTTTTGGGGTAGGCATATCGGGTTGACGGTATTATAATATTACATGGCTCTGGCGATAACGGGGCCCCCAGCAAGTCGTGAGACTTGATGGGGTGTATATAATGGGGTGTAAAAGAGGGGAAGGCTTATATGTATCTTAATAATAACATTCTTGACACTATCGGCAACACGCCGCTTGTGAGGATAAACAGGCTGTGTACGAAGAAGAATGTCGAGATATACGCAAAAACCGAAGGCACGAACCCGGGCGGCAGCATTAAGGACAGGATAGCTTTAAAGATGGTGGAGCAGGCGGAAGCCGAAGGTACTTTAAGGCCCGGCAAGACAATAATAGAGCCTACGTCGGGCAACACCGGCATAGCGCTGGCGATGATAGGCGCCGTTAAAGGGTACGACGTGGAGATAGTGATGAGCTCGGCAGTATCGACGGAACGCCAGAAGATGATAAAGGCTTTCGGCGGCAAGGTGATACTCACCGCGGCGGACGAGGGTACGGACGGAGCGATTCGCAAAGCGCGGCAGATGGTCAAAGAGAACCCGGATAAGTATTTCATGCCCGACCAGTTCACAAACAGGTATAACAAGATAGCGCATTATTCGACAACGGCGGAGGAGATAATACGCGACACGTTAGGCAGGGTGACGCATTTTGTGTCGGGGCTCGGCACGTCGGGCACGCTTATGGGCACGGCGAAGCGGCTCAAAGAGCTGAACCCCGAGATAAAGATAGTGGAGGCGCACCCGGTAAGAGGGCACTATATACAAGGGCTTAAAAACATGAGCGAGGCAATAGTGCCCGAGATATACGACCCCTCGCGCATAGACATCTCGATAATGGTAGACTCGGAGGAGGCTTTTGAGATGACGCGGCGCATCGTGAGAGAGGAAGGCATATTCTGCGGCATGTCGTCGGGCGCGGCGATGCTTGCGGCGCTCAAAGTGGCGGACATGATAGACAAAGGGTTCATAGTCTGCATATTCCCCGACAGGGGCGAGAAATACCTGAGCACGCAGCTGTTTTAAATCGTTTTCCAGCAAGCGCAAATATAAACTAAGCGGGACGGCTTTATGCCGTCCCGTGCTTTACGCGGTCATTATGTTGCCGGCGGCAGAAAACTTTTATTGGGTATCCGCGACCGGCTCTTCAGCCGGTTCTTCAGGGGACGGCCCGGACGGTTCTTCAGACGGCGTTTCAGCCGGTTCGGGGGAAGGAGCATTCGGTTCACTCGACGCGGGCGGCGGGCTGTGCGGCAGGCTTTTTACGTAACGGGAAAGCTCGCCGTACAAATCCGTTAAATCGTCAGCCGTGCGCTCCATCTCGCTAATGCCGCCGTTCTTCAGCGCTTTTTTGGCTCTCGCTATTGCAGCTTCAACCGCGTCGCGCTACGCGCCGGTAAGATCAGCTTTATGTTTTGAGGCAAATGAGCTTAGCGTATCAACGGCGCTTTTAAGCGCGCGCCTCGCGTTTTCGTTCTTTACATATTCAAGGCTGTACGACCAGTCTATTACCGGCTCGACGCCGAATATTTCTCGTATTATCTTCTGCGTATACCTATGGTCGAGCACGTAATACCTGTGGTCGTTCGCCGTAGTATATTCGCCTTTCAGCGTATACCGGCTGCATTCCGTATCAATGTCAAGATCGAGCGCGAACAGTGTGAGCGCTGTTATCTGCTCGAAGTTGAGGTTGGTATATACGCCCGACTTAACCTTGTTGTATATGTCGGGTATGCTGGATAAGCGCATCGAGTTTTTCAGCTGCGAAAACACGCTGAGCAGCAGACGCTGCTGGCGGTCTATGCGGTCGATGTCCGTACCCGACGTTATGCCTTTGCGCGCGCGGCAGTAGTCGAGCACCGCCTGGCCGTCGAGCTTCTGATAGCCTTTACTTAGATGCCTTCCTCCGATATCTATATCGTAATCGACGTCGTACCACACGCCGCCTATCTCGTTGACGATATCCTTTACCGCCTGCATCTCAACAGCGACATAGTGGCTTATTGGCACGCCGCCCAGCGTATTGCTTACGGTCTCCATCATGCACTCGAAGCCGCGGCCTTCCTTGCCGCCCGCGGACATGAAAGCGCCGTTTATCTTCCAGTTGTTATTGGTGAACGCTATGTCGGCGTAGCTATCGCGAGGCACGGATATGAGGTCCGCCCGGCCCGCGGCGAAGTTTACGGATATGAGCAGCATAGTGTCCGTGCGAAAGTCCGTCCTGCCCTCGCGCTCGATGGAGTAGTCAATGCCCGCGAAAAGTATGTTTACCCTGTCTTTCATGAACTCCATGTCCGCCTGCGCTTTAAGCCGCTCTTCGGGTGAGAGCGTGCGCGAAGGGGAAGGCGAGGAGGGCTCGGCTGCTATCTGCGCCGCGGGAACCGCGGAAGGTGGTTTTGGCGTCGGGTCGGGGAACGCCGCGCGCGGGTTTATCACCGTTACATATATAAAGCTGCCCGCGAGTATGAGCGCTGTAAACGCCGCGCAAATGAGGCAGTATTTTATTATCTTGACCGCGGTTACAGGCTTATGGAACAGCCTCTTTTCGGGCTGCTTCTTTTCGCGGGGCTTAAATAAAAACTTTTTTGGTTTGTCTCCGTCTTGTTTCATTTTATCTTTACCGCCGAACGCTCGTTATCTTTAAATCAACATTCAGATTATATGCTTGCTCATCGTGCATAAGAATAATTCTGGCTGCTTTTACGGGCGAATATACGGCGCTTTGCGAAAAGATAAAAATTGTAATGCAATTGAAGCATGAAGGGAATTGATACCGATAAAAAAGACGCCTCAGTGAATGAAGCGTCTTTTCTTACGTATTGGTGATAGTTACTTAGGCTATGCTACCCTGCGGGCGAACATGTATACGCCGAGCCAGTACGAGGTAAAGCTGCTTACCATTACTTTGCCCTGCCCGGATGAAGCGTGAACGAACTGTCCGTTTCCTATATATATGCCCATATGGCTTATATATGACGACGCATCCGAACGGAAGAACACGAGGTCTCCCTTCTTAAGCGAAGACGTTCCGGTTACCTTTGTCCACGCGGAGTTTTCGCTGTATGCTGCTGCGGACAGTCTTGACACGCCAAAGCCTGCGTTTTTCATCGCGTAGTATGCAAGCCCCGAACAGTCGTAGCTCGACGGCCCGTTGCCGCCCAGAACGTACGGTTTGCCAACCTGCGAGAGCGCTATGTCCGCTATGCTTGCCGCCTGCGACGCCGAAGAAGCGCTTTGCTTTTTAACCACGCTGTCTGAAAACAGCTTCGCTCTCGTGACAGGGCCAGCAATGCCGTCCGCGTAAAGTCCGTTCGCGCGCTGGAACTCAGCGACCGCGGACTTTGTGATAGCGCCGTAATAGCCTGTCACATTGTCGCTCGTGGTGTAACCCAAATCTCTGAGCCTTGCCTGAAGCGTCGATACTGCTTCGCCGCGGCTTCCTATGTTAAGCAGCAGTGTCTTTGCGGTTGACGAATAGAGCTTTGCGTTTGTCGCCGGGCCGACTACGCCGTCCGCACCGAGGCCGTTGTTGCTCTGAAAGCGTATAACGGCAATTTTCGTTACCTCTCCGAAATATCCGGTCGCGCTTGGATAATCCATATATCCGAGCTTTAATAGCCGTTCCTGCAGCGCCGTGACTTCGCTTCCCCTGCTGCCCAATTTAAGTAAAGAGCCTGCCGCAAACGCCGTAGGCGCCATCATAACGAAAATAAAAACCATGCAGATGACAAAGGATACGCACATCAGCGCCTTATTCTTTTTAATCGCACGTTTCATTGTGTTGCCCCCCTTTATTGTGATGGGTCAATTATAACTTTTAAAGGCTGCAAGGCACAAAACGCGCTATTATGCGCTAACTGAGTTTAAATGTTTATAGTATCATTTATTACAGGTATATTAAGAAATGATTACATTTTAAGGTGTATGCTTCGTTATACTCGAAAACCTCGTTTAATAAATGGCAGCGTCGGAAAACTGTTTAAGTTGATAACAAAAACATGAAGCCGACATTGGCTGCGTTTACTTTAAGCGTACAATATAAAGGCTAAAAGCGCCTTTTTGGCAAGCTTTAACGCGTTACTCCGCTTTGGATTCCGTACTGCGCCTTAAACCGTAAGCCTTTGAAACGTCCTGTATATACATTATGCCGTTGCCCGGCTTGTCTAGCTGAAGCGCATCGTATACGGCGGAAGCTATAGCCTGCGTTTTGTCTGTTTCGGATATTATCAGCACGATTTCCTTTTCCGGCTCGATTTCCATAGAAAACAGCTTGCTGGTCTCATGAATGCCGGAACCCCTTGCGTTTATAATGGTTCCGCCCGTTGAGCCCGCGCCGGTTGCCGCGTCGATTACGGCCTCCGCGTTTCCTTTTTCGACAATAACATATATGGCGTTATACATTACGGTATCCGCACCTCTGCTTTCATTATTGATGTTTTCATCCGCCCGGCAGGTTGTACTTCCAAGAACGCCTGTAACCGGGGTGCAAAAAGCAATGCCATGATGAGGCTTGCTGAAGTTGTACTTGTTATCGAGTGATTCAGCAAGGCCAAACGCGGCCGACCTGCCGGCAACGATAAATACGATTTCCTTTTGCTCTTCATACAGCTCAAGAAACTTAAGTATGCTGCTTTTTACCGTTCCTTTTCCCAGCATTATGGTTCCGCCGTATATGCCGCTCTTTTTCGCCGCATGCAGCATCTTCGTTCCCATTCCATTGTTGACTATTATAGTCAGGAGTTCAAAACCACCGCTAGTCGGGCAACTTTCCAACTTCGAGCCCTCCTTTTTTAGATTTTATTTTATAGATAATACCGAGGGTTTGTAAAGCGATAAGCGGCATTAAAGCTACTGCGGCTATCATGCCGAACCCGTCGACCAGCACATCCGCCGTTTCGATCGCTTCAGCGGCGCCTTGTGTAAAGGCGAGTATAAAAGTGGCGGTCATAGGACCCGACGCAACCCCTCCCGAGTCAAAAGCAATGCCTACGAACAGCTTAGGCGCAATATAAGACATCGCTATAGAAATTATATACCCGGGCAGAAGGTAATGCCACAGCTGCAATTCCGGCACGAGTATCCTTACAGTGGACAAAGCCACGGCAATGCCTATGCCAATGGAAAGCGCAATCAAAACCGCTCTGCGTTTGATATATCCGCTCGTAACATTTTCGATGCTCTTTGTCAGCACATACACCGCCGGTTCCGCGAGTATCGTTGTAAACCCAAGCGCGAATCCGGTTGCGATTATTATGAACTTATTTTCGAGCATCGCCAGTTTATAGCCTATTATCCTTCCGGCGTCCATAAAACCGGCGTTAACGCCTGTTAGGAACAGCGCGAGGCCAATAAGAGTATATAAGAAGCCCAATATCATTCTTCTTAACGTTCTTCTTGATAACTTGAGTTTCTTTTGAAATAACATTAATATCGCAAACAACGGCAGTAATGCAAAAAAGGATTCCAGAGCGATACCGGGCAGCTTTGAAAAGTACTGGCCGAAAATCGATTGGGAGGTTGAGGACTCCATTTCAAGGCTTGCCGTTATCCGGTCGGAGCCGGATATTATGCTCATTACCATTACCGCGATAATCGCTCCTATGGAAGCTATAGCTACGAGGCCGAAACTGTCCTTTTCGGAAGCCTTGCTGTCCTTTTTCAGCTTCGATACGCCGATGGCGATCGCGAGAATAAACGGTACCGTTAACGCTCCTGTCGTTGCGCCTGACGCGTCAAATGATATGGCTATGAACTCGTTCGTCGTGAATAATGAAAGTATCAGTATTATTCCATAGAATATTGTAAGCACTATATATAAAGGTATGTTTTTAACTATTCTTATCAGCCCGACGGAAAGCATGGCTCCGACGCCCAGCGATACGATAACTACTATGGAGGTTTTGGATATCATGCCGGAAGTAACGCTGTTTACCTGGTCGGCGAGTATGTGCAGGTCAGGCTCGGCTACGGATACAATAAACGCAAGAAAGAAACCGGCGCACGTAATAATCCATAGTTTGTTGGTTTTAATAAGTGAAGCGCCTATCTCATTCCCCATGGGCGTTATACCGAGATCCACGCCAAACAGGAAAATCGACAATCCCAGTATGACTGAAACAGCTCCCACTAAAAAGCGAAGTATATAAGGCGTTTCAAGAGGCGCTAAAGTGAACCCCAGTATAAGAACAACTACGGTAATCGGCAATACAGCGAACAAGACCTCTTTAAGTTTGTGCGTAAGAATGTTCAAATAGCGGCTTACCTCCGTTTAAATTGCGTGCTGTTTAATAATTATAGCATAGAAAGCTGCTGATATGAATAAAAAGCTGCGCGAATGAAATTATTTGCAGCAAAAAAGCCGTGCTCTTAAAATACGCACATAGCAAGACGGCACAGCCTTAAGCCGTGCCGCCTGCCAGCTTTGCCAGTTTGTATGAAGGGACGCTTTAAGTCTTATCAAATCAATAATTCTTTGCGTAAAGCTCGAAATAGTCTATCGGATGGCCGCATACCGGGCAGACCTTGGGAGCGTTCTTGCCAGTGAATCTGTGGCCGCAATTGGTGCATTTCCACTCTACTTCCGTGTCGCGCTCAAATACCTTGCCGCTCTTTATGTTTTCCAAAAGATCGCGGTAGCGTTTTTCGTGATTCTTCTCTATGGCAGCTACGCCTTCCATCATTGCCGCGATATCGTCGAAGCCCTCTTCGCGCGCTTCTTTTGCCATGCGGGCGTACATGTCGGTCCATTCGTAGTTTTCGCCCGCCGCCGCGGCTTCCAGGTTCTCCATAGTAGATCCTATGCCGGCGAACAGCTTATACCACAGCTCGGCGTGCTCTTTTTCGTTGGCTGCCGTTTCGGCGAAGTAGTTGGATATCTGTACATACCCTTCCTTTTTGGCTTTCGAAGCGAAGAAAGTATATTTATTCCTTGCCTGCGACTCGCCCGCGAACGCTTCCATCAGGTTCTTTTCCGTCTTTGTTCCCTTTAAACTTTTCATTATTCCATACCTCCATATGTTTTTATATTTTGAATGAATACACTTATCGCCAGCTTGATTGTCATGCTTTCCAGAGTCCGTGAAGGTTGCAGAATTCGTAAACTTCGGCTACCTCGTCCGCCTTCATGTTGAATGTCGCTTCGGGCGCGCCTGTGGGGCTTAGCCTCGCCATACCGGATTTACCGTCTTTTCTTACGACCTCGATAAACTCTATGTGGTGCTCTTCCGTCATCGGATGCGGCGCGCTTCCGATCTTTACAGTTATTGTGTCGCCGTTATCCACGATTACGGGTACATGCTTCTCCTTGCTTGCGTCTTTTGTGTTTGCTTCAAGTTTAACCATTTCCTGCCCGCAGCATACAAGCGTGGGGGCTCCGGGTACGGCCACCAGTACGACCTGCCCGCACAATTCGCAATAGTAGAAATCTCCGTAGTTAGTCATTGTGTTACCTCCTGATTATTTTTTTTACAGTGTTCGCATAGACCGTAGAACATTATATTGCAGCCTTCCGGGCTGTGAGGACTGTTTTTTAAGCTGCCCAGCGTCTCTTTTTCCAAGCCCTGCGTATCGACGTCAAACAGCCTTTCGCATTCGCGGCAGTAAAAGTGAGTGTGCATTGCGGTGTTGCCGTCGTACCTGTCGAAGTTGGGACAAGGCAGCCTGAGCAGCAGGCCCTGGCTTTCGAGTATGCCGAGGTTGCGATAAACGGTGGAGAGGCTCAGCGAAGGATTATCGCCTTTCATACGCTCGAAAAGCCAAAACGCGTTGGGGTGCGACTTCGTTGAACACA
>JAEZIZ010000013.1 GCA_023415915.1 Bacillota bacterium
TCGCTTTAAGGCCCGCCAGTATCTTTTCGGGCAGAGCGGGCAGCTCGTATATTCGCACTCCGGTGGCGTTGTAAATGGCGTTTATTATCGCCATATGCGTGCCGTTCTGGAAGTTCTCGGAGCAGCCTGACGCCCCCTGCGGCCCGTCCTTTCTGTACGAATGGTGATATATTATGTTTATGTTATCCGGCACCTCCTCGCACGAGGGTATACCCGTGCCGCCTATCGTCACGTGCTTCTTCAAATCTTCGTACTGCTCGGATAGCGCGAAGCCCACGCAGTGCGACGTGCCGCCGTATGCCTGTCCGTCCACCGCAAGTTTGCTTCCGAGCACGCCCACGTCCGCTACGAGCGTGATGCCAAGTACCTTTGTCTTTCCGGTAGTTATATCGACTTCCACCTCGGCGATACCGCAAATATACATGAACTCCTTTGTCGGGTCGCCGACGCCTGTATTGGGGTCTATCGCGGGTCCGCCGCCCGTGTTGGTATGCGAGCCCGTATACCTGGTCGGTATGCCTTCTGCCACCATCTCTTCGTGCGTGCGGAATGTACCGTCCGGCTTGCGCATAGCATTCAACAGCTGCTCGGCGGCGTTGAACGTGGCGTTGCCCGCCATGTAGTGGGACCTGCTTCCCGCCGCCGGGCCGGTAAACGGACAAATGGCGGTGTCGTCCATAACAAGGCGTATCTGGTCCGGCTTTATTCCGAGCGGGCGAAGCGCCTCGTAAGTATGAATAAGCGTACCCTGATCGGCGCCCTGACCCTGGTCGGACCACCCGTTGTAGTGCGTTATAGTACCGTCGGGGTTTAGCTCCAGCTCTATCTTGGCAGTGTCGTTGTTGCCGCTGCAGCAATACCCGCCGCAGAACACGCCCACTCCCCTCTTTTTATCGTCCGTGCCCTCGGCTTCGGCCCTTTTCTTCGCCTCCTCGTAATACGGGCGCAGCGTATCCATCATCTCCACATAAGGATAGAGCTTATAAGACGTGCTGTTGTTATTAAGGTCTCCCGGGCGCGCGACGTTTATATAGCGGAACTCAAAAGGATCCATGCCGGCTTTTTCAGCTAGCATGTCTACAAGCGCCTCGCTGCATGTGTACGCCTGAGGCGACCCGAAGCCCCTGTACGCCGTACCGAAGCTGTGGTTGCTGAACCCTGCCCTTGTCAGCCCCATTACGTTTGGTATGTTATACGGGAATCCCGCATATGTAATTCCTCTTATCACCGGCCCCGCCGCTTCATCCGAATAAGCGCCGTGGTCATATGCGATATTGAACTCTAAAGCCGTTATTTTTCCGTCCTTGTCGCAGGCCATACGCCCGTTTGAATAGGACGCCGAGCGTTTGCCCGTGTACAGCATGAATTCGGGATACGTCATAGTCAGCGTTACCGGTTTGCCGGTGGCCATGCAGCACGCCCCCGCGAGAGCAAAGCTGCCCGCCGACATCGGGTAGCCGAATCCTCCGCCGCTCGGGTTTTGTATTATGCGCACCTTTTCAGGCGGCAGCCCTATCGCGCCCGCCACCGTCATCTGTGCGCCGTGCGGGAACTGCGTTTTGCACTGTATCGCAAGGTATCCGTCCGAGTCCCAGAACGACTGTACTACGTCGGGCTCAATAGGAGCGTGGGGCTCGCGCGTAGAATAAAAGCTTCCTTCCACAACATACTCGGATTCTTCGATTACATCCCTCGTATCATTGCCCTTGAATACCGGCTGCGCAAGAAACATGTTGTCGCATTCCTCGTGTATCCTTATAGCGCCCGGCGCGACGGCTTCCAACAGGTTCATATACGCGGGCAGGGGCTCGAGCTCCACCTTTACGGCCTTTGCGGCCGCTCTTGCTTCTTCCTGAGTCCTCGCGGCCACTACAGCGATAACGTCTCCGCGCATAAACACCTTATCTTCCGCAAAGAGCTGATGATCCAGCCCGCTTATCAGCCCTCTCGGATGTCCGAGCGGGAATGATACTCGGTTGCTCCCCTTTACGTCCTTTGCCGTAACCACCTTTTCGACGCCCGGCATGCGCTCCGCCTCGGAATAATCTATGCTCTTTATCTTTGCATGGGAGAGCTCGGGCATTACCATTGCAAGGTGCAGCGTCCCCGGAGGCATCTTTAAGCCTATATCGTCTCCGTAGTCGCATACGCCCATTACTTTGGAAAGCGCGGTAGGCTTGGGATGCTTTGACCCTAAAAGCCGTTTATCCTCCGGCATCACGAAATCCAGCGACTCTATCGGCTTTTCTCCCCTCATCACTTCCGCCGCCGCCATTACCGCGTCGACGAGCGGCTTATACCCGGTGCACCGGCACAGGTTATGGTGTTTCGTAAACCACGCCCGCACGTCTTCCCGCGTGGGGTTCGGGTTTTTGTCGAGAAGCCCTTTTGCCGACATTATGAACCCGGGAGTACAAAAACCGCACTGCACGCCTCCGTGTATTATCCACGCCTTTTGCAGCGGGTGCAGGTTGTTTGCCGTACCCAGCCCTTCGAGCGTCTCAACAACGGCATAATCCTTTATATTCTTCATTTTTCTCGTGCAGGAACGTATGACCTCGCCGTTTAAAATAATGGAGCACGCGCCGCACTGCCCAACGCGGCAGCCAAGCTTGATGCTGGTAAGCCCAATGCGTCTTAAAACGTCCGCAAGGGTGTCCTTGTCGTTGTCGCATACCATTACGCGGTCTACGCCGTTAACGTTAAGCCATATCTTTCTTAATGCCATATGTACCCCCATGTCCGTATTTATACCTCTTTTTAAGAGGGTGGCGCTTTACGCCGTTTAACGCAAATTTAACAATACCCTTTATCTGCAGTTCTTATCCGGAACTACGCCCCATCTAGCCTAACGGCTTGCTGGGGACCCCAACCTTGCCTCGTCACGCTTTTGGATTTATAGAGGCTCCGGTAAAAACGCCGGTTTTTAGTTGGGGCGGCAATATTAAAGTACGCCGCCCCTTATGTCATAAATCGATTTGATTAATTTAAAAACGTTATACTACCACACCGTATAGCCGCCGTCCACCACCACGGTAGAGCCCGTGGCGAATGTGGAAAGATCGCTCGCGAGGTACGCCACGCAGCCCACCGCTTCTTCAAGCGAGCCCGTGCGCCCCATAGGCGTATCCGCCGCCATGGCGTCAAACGCCTCGACGGGGAAACCGGCTTTTACGTCGTGCAGCCCCGATATTATGTAGCCGTAGCATACCGAATTGAAGCGTATGCCGAAATCGCAGTAATCCATTGCCATCGCCTTGGTCAAGTGCTCGACCGCCGCCTTTGTCGCCGGATATACCACGCCGTAGCGCGAATGTGCCGGCAGGCGGTTTACTATAAGGCCGGACATAGAAGACGTATTGACTATCGAACCGCCGTGCTTGTGCTCTATCATTATGTTCGCGCACGTGCGCCCCACCAGCAGTATGCCTGTCTGGTTAACGGCTACAATGCGGTTCCATTGCTCCACCGGTATGTTGGAATCATCGCCCGCGATACCTATTCCCGCGTTATTGTGCACTATGTCTATCGTGCCGTAAGCGTCCACGACCTGGCCCACAAATTTCTTGACGGAGGCTTCGTCGGCGACGTCGCCCATAACATACATTGCCTCGGCGCCGTAGCGTTCCTTTATATCGGCAACGTTCTGCTTTAAGCTGTCTTCCTTCTGCGGTATATCCATAAGGGCTACCTTGGCGCCCATCTCCGCGAACGCCGCGGCGGTTGACCTGCCTATGCCGCCGCCCGCGCCCGTTACAAGCGCCGCCTTGCCCTTGAGGCTGAACATATCGTATACGCTTCTTAGTTCCTTTATCGTTTGTACTTTAGGAATTGCCATATCCATTCATCTCCGTTTCATATTACTTAGTTGGAGCAGTCGCAGTCGAAAACTATCTTAGCGAACTTACCGGAAATCTGGTCCTGATACGCCTGCTGGCATTGGTACAGCTTATATACTTTTTGTATTATAGGCTCAAGGTTCATTCTCTTCAGCATGCGTATAGCGGGCGTGAACGAGTACGTCGCCAAAAACAGCCCGTCGAGCCGCAGTTCCTTATGATACAGGTACGTGCTTAAATCGAGCGGCAGCCTGTATTGCAGCGGATACATGGCCATGTATACGACGTGCCCGGAATTCTTGGCTATCTGCAGCGCCGTCTCGGCCGCCTTGCCGTTGCCGGAGCATTCTATAACTTCGTCAAACCCGCCCGGCGCGATGGCCGCTATCTGCTCCTTAAAGTCGGGAGCCAACGGGTCCACCGCGTAATCGGCGCCCAGCGAAATCCCCAAAGTGCGCTTTGCCTCCACCGGCTCGAGCAGCGTCACTTCCGACGCTCCCGCCATCTTGCAAAGCTCAACTACCATCAGGCCTATGCCGCCGCCGCCCGAAACAGCGACTCGGTCGCCTATCCGTATCTCGGCTTTCTCAACGGAGCGGAGCGCAATTGTCATGGGCTCTACGAGCGCCGCCGTCTTAAGGTCCGCGTCGTCGGGCAGTTTGTAGACCTGGTCTTCGCTCCAAACCACGTATTCGGCCTGAGTGGGTACTATGTTCTGCACCGAAGCCGTGCAGAACTGCTCTTTCCCCGCGCGGCAGTTTTCGCATATACCGCAGAAATGCACGAAGCACCCCGTTACTTTATCGCCTACCTTAAGCCCTCTCTTGTTGCAGCCCTTACCCATATCCACGATAACGCCCGACATCTCGTGGCCGAACCCCGCGCCTACCGGAACGTCCATGTTGCCGTTAAGCATCAGAGGGTCCGAGCCGCAAATGGATGAATACGCCACCTTTATGAGTATGTCGTCGTCCTTTTTGATTTCGGGCATCGGTATGTCAACGCAATCAAGCTTGCCCCACTTCTTTGTTGCGAGGTCGCCTTTTTCGGTTAAACAAATAGCCTTCACCTAAAGCCTCCTTTTATTTTCCAAGCATCTCCTTGACCGCCTTGATGGTCGCGGCGTCGTCATATCCATACTTGGCGCGCAGCTCCGGGCCGCTTCCGAATCCCGCGTATACCTGAGGTATGCCCAAACGTTTAAACTGCTTGGGATACTTGCCGTGGTCCGCGTAAACGTCGGCTATAGCGGACGCAAGGCCGCCATATGCCAGGTGGTCCTCCAGCACTATTACCCTTCCGGTCTGTTCCGTGCAGCGCAGGATAAGCTCTTCGTCTATAGGCTTTATGCAGTAAATATCGACGAGCTGAACGGATATGCCTTCTTTTTCAAGCTCGACTATTGCGTCCATAGCCTCGCCTACCATTTCCCCGTGCGCGAATATCGTAACGTCTTTTCCTTCCTGCACCACAAGGCCCTTGCCTATTTCGTATTTTACTCCCTCTGCGTAAATTACGCGGTCCTTCTTGCCCTGGGGAAGCCTTATGTACATAGGCCCGGGGTATGTCATGCTGTCTTCAAGCAAATCGGGTATAACATTCGGGTCCGCCACGGATATAACCGTCATATTGACGAGCGAACGCATTATAGCCACGTCTTCCATTGCGTTATGCGTCGAACCGCCGCCCGACGTTAAGCCGCCGCCCGTTCCTATAAGGCGTACCGGCAGGTTCTGATAGCAGATAGCCGTACGTACCTGTTCGCACGCGCGCATGGTCATAAAAGGTATCATGCCCGTTACAAAGCATATGTTGCCGTCAAGGGCAAGCCCCGCCGCCGTACCCATAAGGTTCTGTTCCGCGATGCCCACGTCCACGAAGCGGTCGCGATATACTTTTTTATAGTGTCCGAGGAATCCGCCGGTGTCTGCCGTAAGAACCCAAACGTTGTCAAACCTGCTTGCCAAATCTTCCAGTTTCCTGCCGGTATTATCACGGCCGGATGCAAAAATGGCGTCAAAATTAAACGTTACTCCCATGTTATTTGCCTCCTTTATTACGCATTTCCCAGTCTGCATCAATATCCGCAAGCGCTTTAACCATGTCTTCATGCGAGAGGCAGCCGGCGTGCCAGCCTACCGCGCGCTCCATAAAGGAAACGCCTTTGCCTTTTATAGTCTCGCAAACAATCGCTGTCGGAACGCTGCTGTGCGCATCCGGCAGGTTGTCCAATGCGTCCGTAATCGCTTTCATGTCGTGGCCGCTTATTTCAACCGTATTCCAGCCAAAAGCCCGCCATTTGTCGGCATAGGGTTCCATGGTTATAAAGTCTTCCGTGACTGCGGTCATAAGCTGGTGGTTGCGGTCGATTATCGCGACGAGGTTGCCAAGCTTATAGGAGCTGGCCGTCATAGCCGATTCCCAAACCTCGCCTTCGCAGGTCTCGCCGTCGCCCAGCATACAGAAAACACGGTAATCCGCGTTCTTGTGCTTAGCGCTCAGCGCAAGGCCGCACGCCATCGCGAGCCCCTGTCCCAGCGAACCGGAAGAGCATTCCACGCCGGGCAGATGCACTTTGCACGGATGCATGCCGAACGCGCTGTCCACTTTGCCGTACGTGCGTACGATCTCGTTATAATCGAAGAACCCGCGCATGGACATCGCAAGATACATCGCAAATGCGCCGTGGCCTTTGCTCATTATGAAGCGGTCTCTTGTAGGCATGCATATATCGTTAGGATCCACGTTGAGCCCGTAGTTATAGAGCGCGATCAGTATGTCGGTCATCGACAGGTCGCCTCCGATGTGCACGGTTCCCTCATACGAGCCGCAGAACTCCAGCAGTTTTCTTCGCATTTCATACGCCAATTTCTCAAGTCGGGCAATTTCTTGCTTTGTTGCCATAGATGTGTACCTCCTGTCAAATACTTTAGTGTTTAATACATTTGCTCGATATAGTTACTGCAATTCGATCATATTGCCGTCAGGGTCCTTAAGGAACACCCAGAACTCGTTGTTTGCCGGATCCCCTTTATAATCTGGTTCGAAATAGAACTCTACCCCGTCCGCCTTCATTTCCCTGTACTTGGCGTTTACGTCATCCACTTTAAGGCAGATGTGGTGGTATCCCGGAGTGTTCCATTCCGCCTGCTTAAAAGGAGTCTGATCGAAAAACTGAAACAGCTCCAGCGTTACTCCGTCGGGAGACGTAATAAGCGCTATCTTGCTTTTCGCGCCCGGCAGACGGTACAGCGTCGGTTTGGCGTCGAAAAAGCCGTCGGGGAATTGTCCGGCGAATTCTACCTTGAATCCGAAATACTTCTTGTAAAATTCCACCGTACGGTCTATATCCGAAACAGTTAATCCCACATGAACGAACGATGATTTACCCATATATTCTCCTTTTTCAATAATTAAAAAATTTACAACCGATTCGCGCCGGAATACGACATTTAAATTAACCTTGAGTTATTTAAAGTATATCAAACTGTTCTAAAAGTTTCTTCCGTTTTAGCGCCATGTTATACTGAAAACATGTCCGAAACTTGACTTTTTGGGCTTTTCTTCAGTATATTTATTTTGAAGAAACGGGTTAACACATAGGCTGCCTTAAATAAACAATGGGCTTTGTAAGGAGTATTTCATTGCACGAATCAGCCAAAAACAAGTCAAGCGTATCCCCTTTTGACGCCTCGGTACAACTGCATCTGGATTGGCTGAGCGCGGATATTACCGTGCATGATTTTGCTCCGGAAGGGGAGTATCTTGTCAGCATCTATCACTCCCATAAATTCATGGAGCTTTTGTTGATATATTCGGGGAAAGGCACTTTGTTTATAAGCGGCGAATCCCCCGTTTCTTTGGAAAGCGGTTCGCTCGTATTTATAAACAAGAACGTTTCCCACAAGCTGGAGTCGGACCCCGGGAATCCTCTGCGCACGTATATTATATCGTTCATGCTAACGTCCCGCGCTCCCGTCGAGAAAGTGCCGCACCAGTGGGTCGAAGACGAAATGCTGATAATAAGTAAAGTACTCGGCCGCGATTATCTATACGCCCGGGACGGGTGCGGCTGTATGCACGAGCTCGACCACATACTTCAGTCGTCCAACACGCGCAACCTCGGCGAATTTGTCAAAATCAAAAACAGCATGTCCAGCCTGATAATGAGCGCGTTCCAATCCTTTGCGTGTCTGCCCGCGCGTCCCGATTTTGAGGATATACTGCTCAACGCGCCTGCGATGAGCGCGCTTAAGGTGATAAGATACATACGCGATCATTTCACCGAGAAGATCACTCTTGCGTCCGTTTCCGAAAAGCTTTTCTATTCGCCGCGGCAATGCCAGCGCGTCATTCAGGACAGCTTAGGCGTCAGCTTTTCGGATTATCTTACAGACTTGAGGCTGTCATACGCAAAAGACCTTCTTTGCAGCACAAACCACTCGATTGAAGAAATCGCCGAACGTTCCGGTTTTAAAAACGGCAAGAGCTTTTCCCGCCTGTTTAGGCAGCGCGAGGGTATAACCCCCTACCGTTACCGCAAAGAGCATACTTAATACCTGCCCATGTTAAAAAACATACTGAAATAACACTTATTTTCATGTTATCCCAAACAATACCTTCTAAATGCCGTTAAGCGGCTGAAAATCAGCCTTGAAGTGTTTAAAAAGCTTGTTTTATCGTGTTAATATGTTATTATGTTATCACTATAAACTTTAACGGCGGCATGCCGTCAATCGGAGGAAAATTATGAAAAAATACATAGCGCTGATACTTATAGTTGTAATGGTGTTTAGCTTCACCGCCTGCGCGAAGCCCGCAAGCAAGTCCGACAAGGAATACGTTCAGGGCAAGGGCACGCTTATAATCGGTATTACCGATTACCCGCCCATGGATTATAAAGACGAAAGCGGCAACTGGATAGGCTTCGACGCCGATATGGCGAGGGCTTTTGCGGAAACCCTGGGAGTCAAAGCGGAATTCATTGAGATAGATTGGGATAACAAGATACTCGAGCTTGACGCAAAATCCATAGACTGCGTATGGAACGGCATGACGCTCACCGACGAAGTGCTTAAGGCGATGGAGTGCTCGAACGCCTACTGCGACAACGCTCAGGTCGTTGTTGTCCCGGCCTCCGAAGCGGACAAATACAAGGATGAGGAAAGCGTAAAAGGCCTTACGTTCGCGGTGGAATCCGGCTCCGCAGGTGAAAAGGTCGTTAAAGAGCAGGGTTACGAGTACGTCGCGGTACAGAACCAGGCCGCCGCCGTGATGGAAGTTGCCGCCGGCACGTCCGACGCCTGCGTAATAGACCTGCTGATGGCGGGAGCCGTAATAGGCGAAGGCACGAGCTATCCTGACCTTACTCACACCGTGGCGCTCAATTCCGAGAAATTCGGCGTAGGCTTCCGCAAGGGAAGCGATCTTGCCAAAGCGCTAAACGAGTTCTTTGCCAAGGCGTATGCGGACGGCTCAATGATGGAGTACGCCAAGACTTACGGCGTGCAGGAGTCTATACTCGCCCAGTAATCGCATTGTTTAGTATAACTTCCATAAAGGCTGAGAGCGAATGCTTTCTGCCTTTATACGGAGTCCCCGGCAAACGCGAGGCTTGCCGGTGCAAATACGGATCGAAAATGATATGTGAGGCTCTTTAAATGTTTCAAACCGTACTGGCGTCGTTGAACGAAGGCTTTCTGGAAACGCTCAAGCTGTTCTCTCTGACATTGCTCGGCGCGCTGCCGCTTGGCCTTATAATATCCTTCGGCTCGATGTGCCGCTTTAGGCCGCTTAAATACGCTGTCAAAACCATCATATGGGTCGTACGCGGCACTCCGCTCATGCTTCAGCTGCTCGTTATCTACTATGGGCCGGGCCTCATACTCGGCAACAGCTGGTGGGAAGGCACCTCCGGCCGCTTTATAGCCGCGCTGGTTGCCTTCATATTCAACTACGCCTGTTATTTTTCCGAGATCTACCGCGGCGGCATAGAGGGCGTACCCAGAGGGCAGACCGAAGCGGGGCTGGTTCTTGGCATGACAAAGAGCCAGATATTTTTCCGCGTCATACTGCTGCAGGTAGTAAAACGCATCGTACCGCCGATGGGCAATGAAATAATTACCCTTGTAAAGGACACTTCCCTTGCGCGGGTTATTTCGGTATACGAGATCATATGGAACGGCCAGACGTTTATTAAATCTTCCGGCATCATCTGGCCGCTGTTCTTCACAGGCGTCTACTATCTGGTATTCAGCGGAGTTCTTACGCTGCTGCTGGGGCGTCTGGAAAAGAAGCTCGGTTTTTTCAGGGTTTAGGGAGTATTCAAAATGTCTGTACTTGAAGTAGTAAACATACATAAACGTTTCGGCGAAACCGAGGTGTTGAAGGGCGTAGGGTTCAGCCTTGACAAGGGCGAGGCCGTCGCTATAATAGGCTCCTCGGGCAGCGGCAAAACCACGCTGCTAAGGTGCATTAACTTTCTTGAAAAACCCGACGACGGGCAGATAATCGTCAACGGCGAGACGTTGTTTGACGCGTCTGATTCCTCGCTGCTTACCGAAAAGGAAATACGAAGAAACCGCCTGCATTTCGGGCTCGTGTTCCAATCATTCAACCTTTTTCCCCAGTATACCGCGCTTGGCAACGTAAAGCTTGCATGCGAGCTTCTGGCAAAAGAGCGCCCAGACTATAAGGAAAACCGTAAAGCGATATTAAGCGAGATAAGCGATAAAGCCGCCGAGCTTCTCGCGCAGATGGGGCTTACCGACAAGATGCATCTTTATCCTCACCAGCTCTCGGGCGGACAGCAGCAGCGGGTGGCAATAGCCCGCGCTCTTGCGCTTTCGCCCGACGTTCTCTGCTTTGACGAACCTACAAGCGCTCTCGACCCGGAGCTTACGGGCGAAGTGTTAAAGGTCATACGCACGCTTGCCGAGAAGAATACCACGATGGTCATAGTGACGCACGAGATGCAGTTTGCCCGCGATATAGCAAACTCTATAGTGTTTATGGACGACGGCGTCGTCGTGGAAACAGGCACGCCGGAAGAGGTGCTGGGCAATCCTAAACAGGAGCGCACCATACGCTTCCTTGAACGGTATTCAAAACAGTAAGGCAGCATTCTTATATAAGTAATCATCCGCCCCTTCAAGGGGTTTTTTCTTTACCCCTATAAGGGATCTTGCCGGACATATCGCGGCATATTGTGCTAAGATTCTTCGTCCCTTCGGTCCTCTGAATGACACATGAGTTTTAGTCTATAAAAGCCTGTTTTTTATTATCAGTTACTTTTGTCATTGCTATGAAAACAGAGGAGAAAAAAGTGTACAAAAAAGAAGGTTGTAAACACAACCCGTAAAGTAGTATGATCGCTAGGTCGTCAGAGAAACGGGAACCGACATTCCTAGCTCTTGT
>JAEZIZ010000046.1 GCA_023415915.1 Bacillota bacterium
GGCGTGCAACTCGTATATGTGTCAGGACTGCTACGGCCTTTATAACGGTTACTGCAACGACTGTCAGCAGAGTATGGAGATGTTCGAATAAAGGCTTGGAAAACGGCGAAAAGCCGTTTTTTATTGCTTGCTTAAATAAAGCAGCATAAACAGAGCGGCGGCGACGATAAACGGCAAAAAGAACAGCAGGCGCTTTTGGCCCAGCCGCTGCTTGAACTCCCGCTCGTGCTCGTCGTATTCAGGATTTCGTATTTTATAAAGCGTTTCTTTCAGCTTTTCTTTTATATTGCCCATTAAAAACCGCCCCAAGGTTGATAAAAATATTATACCACATCCGCCGCCCGTAATGCTTTTGCATATTTATTAAACGGTAAAAAACTGCCCGAAAATTTTTTATTCATTTTTGCTGACGGGCAGGATTTTAGAGATCTCTCTCAAGGTCGCTCAATCTCTTTTTTTCGCATTATGTGGACAACAATGTGGATAAGTGGGATAACTTTATTCATAATAAGCCATTAAAATATGCATTTGGGTCCCGGTTTTGGCGTTTGCGGCAGCACAGGAGACGCTCCAGGGCAAATACATATACCGACAAAAATAATAAAGATGCATCAAAACAAGCGGGCAGATATGGGATAGATATATGTTTTTTGGGAAAGATAATTAATGAGAAATTACTAGGCGGATAACCATGAACGATAATCTCGACGAGATAAAAAGGCAGATGCGCTGCCAGAAAGGCGCGCATATTACGCTGCGGGCAAAGAGCGGCCGCAGGGGCGGATACGAGAGAGACGGCATAATCGACGGGCTTTACCCGGAAGTTTTCACGGTGCTTGTAAGGGAAAACGGGTATAAGCGCCGTTATTGCTTTTCATATTCCGAAGTGCTCACCCATCATGTGGAGATAGACCCATGTCCAGAACCTCTCCTGTCTCTGCGTCCTGAAACATGAGCCAATAGCCCCGCGCGTCGCCGGTAAAGCAGCGCAGATAAGTACCGAAACCCTCCAGCCATATCGGCGGCGCTATTCCGTATTCTCCGGGTACGCCCAGCACCTTTGCGGCGAGCGCGCCGTTTTTGTATACTTTTCCGGAAATGTAATGCCACCAGCCCGTGGGGCCGGGGTAAGATATCTTGACCCATTCGCTGTCGGGAAACACGGAAGGGAACGGGTTTATATTGTTTTCCCGCACCGCGTGGGGGCAGGCGTCGCAGCTCTCTTCTTCGAAGCCTTGCTGAGGCTCGGTTTCGGCGGATGCTCCGTCATAGCTTTCATCCGCGAACGAAGCGCTTTCCTGCCCGTAATCCGTCTGCGGCTCGTAAGCTTCCTCCTCATAACCATGCGGGGCTGCGTAAGCTCCCTGCTGGCAGCCGTTTTGCACATTTTCGTATGTTTCGGGCGGATAATTGCGGGAAGCGGACGCTTCCGGATTATAGCCTATATCCGCTCTTAAATGCGCCGCTTCTATGCGGTAGTCGTCGTAAGGCGCCCGGCTCGGGCCGGGCTGATAGCCTGTATACTGAGGCAGATCCTTTGTGGGCGCGTAAACCTCCTTTTGCGGCTCGGCGCCTGTATTGCGCGGCGCACGGCGCAGCTTAAACCGCTCCATCAGCGCGGGCCAATCGGGGCCGGTGGATTTTAGGCAGAAAGAATGAGCTCCGCCCGAGTCTCTTGCGACTACGGCGGCGCCTATTATGTTTTCCAGCGCTACGTTTGAGAGGTAGTTATTTAGCGCTCCGCCCGCTACGTCGCCCGCATAGAGTTCCTTGCCGTCCTTGGTAAAAAGGTACAGAAAAAAGTCGCCCTCTTTCAGGCAGTCGGCTTTAAGCGATATATCGACGCCGCTGCCTTTAGAGAGCAGCTTAAGCGACCCGCCGCCTCTGCCGGGCTCTATGAGGCGTCCGTCGCCCGGACGGAGCAGCATCAGCGACCTGTTTAAAGCTTCCATTGCGTCCTCCGTATAACATAATCCACATAGTATATATATTTACGAAAGGTAATTTTAAGACCATCAAAGCAACATGCAGACGGTCGACATGCTTTTTAGCACGCGTTATAATATATATGAATAATAATGCTTTAATTTCCGCAATTACGGATATTGCCGCCAATATTATTGGGCACAAATTCCGCTTGATTTTTGAAAGTATTATGTTATAATGTTCTTTGCGACTTTGCGGCCGCCTAAATAAGCGGCTTTTAGATAAGAGGTGAATGCAGATGAAGCAAGGAATACATCCCGAGTATCACCAGTGTAAGGTAACGTGCGCTTGCGGCGAGACGTTTATGACGGGTTCGACAAAGAAAGAGATGAGAGTCGAGATCTGCTCGAAATGCCATCCGTTCTTTACGGGCAAGCAGAAGCTTGTCGATACGGGCGGACGCGTTGACCGTTTCAACAAGAGATACGGCATCAAATAGTATTTGGGACTTCGCAGACCGGCTTTTCGGTCTGTTTTGCTTTTAGGGTGTGAAAGCGAAAGCTTTGTGGGGTAAAAAGCTTTATGGGGTAAAATACCGGGGCCCCCATAAAGCCAAGGTTTTATGGGTTGGACAAAAGCTGGCAAGCTAAAATATAAGCCCCAATTAAATGGGGCAAACTGAGGTAATTATGAAAAGATCCAAGATAGGCGGCCAGGGGGTGCTCGAAGGCGTTATGATGAAAGCGCCTTCGGTATGCGGCTTAGCCGTGAGGAAGGCAAACGGCGAGATAGTATACAAGAAGGATAACGTTAAGTCCGTAACGCAGAAGAATAAATTCTACGGCTTCCCGATTATACGGGGCGTAGTGTCGTTTTTCGACATAATGGTGTTCGGAGTGAAGACTATGACGCAGGCGGCAAAGATGTACGACGACGCTGCGCCGGATTACAAGCCTTCGAAGTTTGAGCAGTTTGTGGCAAAGAAGTCGGGCAAAGATATAATGGACGTAGCGATGGTATTTGCGGTGATATTGTCGATAGCCCTCGCCGTAGGCATATTCTTTATATTGCCTACAGTGCTCGCAAACATTGTTAAGCCATACATAGCGTCGGGCATATTGATGAACCTCATTGAGGGCGGCATCAGGATGCTGATATTCATACTGTACGTAGTGGCGATAACGTTCATAAAGGACATAAAGCGCGTGTTCCGGTATCACGGCGCGGAGCACAAGACGATAAACTGCTACGAGCACGAAGAGGAACTTACCGTAGAGAACGTGCAAAAGTATAAGACGCTGCACCCGAGATGCGGCACAAGCTATCTGTTGCTCGTAATGGTTATATCTATACTGCTGTTTTCGCTGCTGGGCTGGAGCCCCGCTTGGTACGCAAGAATAGGCTTAAGGCTGCTCATGCTGCCAGTGGTGGCGGGCTTGGCTTATGAGTTTTTGAAGTTCGCGGCAATGAGCGACGCTCTTTTCTTCCGCATAATACGCTGGCCGGGAATGATGCTGC
>JAEZIZ010000059.1 GCA_023415915.1 Bacillota bacterium
ATTTGCGTAAGGTCAGTAAGCAAGTCGTATGCCGCCTCGTTTTTTAGGTATTTATCGATTTCATAAGGATGCAGGCAGCTGCGCAGCGTCTCCTCGAACAGCCTGCGCTTGTTTTCGAAATGCCGGAACAGCGTTACTTCGCTCACACCCGCAAGATCCGCTATCTCTTTTGTGGTCGACGCCGCGAACCCCCGCTGCTCAAACAGGTCCTTCGCTGCCGCTATTATACGTTCGTGCGTGTTGCCCATAACCTCTCCATACAATAAACCGCGTTTTAATTGCAATGTAAAATGCAAGTGCTTGCTTACATTATATTAAAAGACCGTCCTTGTCAATATGTGTTAGCATTTTATTTACACATTATTAATCTTTGCAGCCGGCGCGCGCAGCCCGCGGCGGTTGCGATTGCTTTGGGAAGTAACTATAATATGCATATGAAAAAGGCAGCGGTTATTATTTTGACATTGGGTATGCTTTTGCTTTCGGCGTGCTCAGGCGGCCCGGAGCAAAGCGAGAGCTACGCGCTCAACACCATATGCAAGCAGACCGTTTACGGCGATAAAGCGCGGCAGGCGGCTGGGGACGTGAACGCTATGCTGACGGATATCACGAACACGATGTCTGTAAGCGAGGGCTCGGAGGTTTACGAAATCAATGAAGCGGCGCCGAATGAAGTGCGGGTATCGCAGCAGACCGCGGACGTGATAAGCGCAGGCTTAGAAATAGCCGACAAAACGAACGGCGCTTTTGACCCGGCAATAGGGCCTGTTACGGCGCTGTGGGACATTACGGGCGACCCGCGCGTGCCGGAGCAGGATGAGCTAAAGGGCGCGCTTGCGCTCGTTGACTATAAGGGTATCACCATAGATGGCACAAACGTTTCGCTGGAAAAGAGCGGCATGAGAATTGACTTAGGCGGCATAGCGAAGGGCTACGCGGCGGATAAGGCAGTGGATATATATAAATCGTACGGCATAAAAAGCGCGCTTTTAGACCTTGGAGGCAACATATACGCGTACGGCAAGAAGCCGGACGGCGGGGATTACAGGATAGGCATAAGGGACCCGCTGGGAGAGCCGGGCGAAACGGCGGCGGTGGTTTCGGTAAGCAATACGTCGGTAGTGACGTCGGGCGTATACGAGCGCTTCTTTGAAAGCGGGGGCGTAAAGTACCATCATATATTCGACCCGAAAACGGGATACCCTGCGGATAACGGGCTTGTATCCGTCACGGTGATATGCAAAAGCAGCACGCGGGCGGACGGGCTTTCTACGGCGCTTTTTGTGATGGGGCTCGATGAAGGGCTGAAGTTCTCAAAAGCGCAGGGTGACGTACAAGCAGTGTTCATAACGGAGGACAGGGAAATATACGTTACGGACGGACTTAAGGAAAGCGTTGAAATAACGAATGAAGCATATACTCTCAAAAGCTGACATAATACTTTTCGCCGCAATAGTGCTGATTGCCGTGGCGGGTATGCTGCTGATGTCGGGTGCGGGCGGCGGAGAAAAGGCCGTGATACGCGTGGACGGCAAAGAGGTAAGGCAGGTCGATTTAAGCGTCGACCAGTCGTTTTATATAGGCAGCGTGCGCATAGAAGTGGAGGAGGGCGCGATAGCGTTCACCGAATCCGACTGCCCCGGCAGGGAATGCATCAAGTCGGGCTGGCTGAGAGCGCCCGGAGCGAGCGCCGCGTGCCTGCCCAACAGGGTGTCGATAACGGTTAAGGGCGAAAGCGGGGTGGACGCCATTGCAGACTAAACGCGCAAAACGCATAGCGCTGCTGGGCGCGCTGCTCGCATTATCGCTGGTGCTTTCGGTGGTGGAAAGCATGTTGGGCGCTTTGGCGCCGCTGCCGATACCCGGAGTAAAGCTGGGCCTTGCCAATATAATATCGATGTTTTTGCTTTCGTACTTTTCACTGGCGTCGGCGCTCGCCGTAGGCATAATAAGGACGCTGCTCGCGTCGTTTTTTACGGGCGGTTTCGGCATGTTCTTATATTCCGCGCCGGGCGCTGTAGTGAGCATACTTGTTATGTATGCGGCGATGACGCTGATTAAGCCGCTGTCCATTGTGGGCGTGTCGATGGCGGGAGCGTGCGCGCATAACGTTATGCAGGTTGTAGTCGCCGTGCTGACGACGGGCGAAGCGAACTTCTTTTATTACGCTTTTGTGCTGCTGCTCGTCGGGGCTGTTTCAGGCACGATAACGGGCATAGTCGCCCGCGCGTCGTTCGGCAGGTCGGCAAAAGCGCTGAACGTAAGCCTGCCCGAGCGCGCAAGGCTTTTAGGCGCGTGAATGCGCTTAAAAGCTCAGGCACAAACTATCAATATGTAAAGGAGGTTGATTATGTATTGGCCGTACTATTTAGATTGGACGATACTGCTTGTAATACCCGGCATAATAATTGCCATGTGGGCTCAGTCAAGGGTAAATAAGGCGTACAGGATATATTCTAAGATACCGGTAAGAAGCGGCATAACGGGCAGGGAAACTGCCATGCGCATACTTTGGCAAAACGGCATAAGCGACGTAGGCGTCGAAGCCGCGCACGGTATGCTCACCGACAACTACAACCCGCTTAAAAAGACATTAAACCTTTCGGAGGCGAACTACTCGGGCAGCAGCATAGCGGCTGTCGCGGTGGCGGCTCATGAATCGGGGCACGCGCTGCAGCACAAAACCGGCTTTTTTCCGCTGCAGGTAAGGAGTGCGATAGCCCCCGTTGTAAGCATAGCGTCGTATGCGCTGTGGCCGCTTTTGATATTCGGCATGCTCGCGGGGTTCGCGCAGCAGGCGATAAACCTTGCCGTATATATATTCTTAGGCATATTCGCGTTCCAGCTGATAACTCTGCCTGTGGAATACAACGCCTCAAGGCGCGCGCTTGCGGCGCTTGTGGACGGCGGCATGCTCAGCGAAGAGGAGATCCACGGGGCGAAGGGCATGCTTAATGCCGCGGCACTTACGTACGTTGCGGCGACGCTGATAGCGCTGCTTAATGTGCTGCGCTTCATGGCGTTATCGCGGAGGAGATAAAATTATTGCTTTATCGGCTTCAATAATGTAGATTATATGTGGTATTGCTTATTGAATAATTATTACCCGAACGCTGAGTTTGGGGTTGAGTTTTCAGGGAGGTAAATTAATGAATAACACTGACAGGCTCTCAGTCAACACACTGAGGATACTATCCGCGGAGATGGTTCAAAAAGCGGACAGCGGACATCCGGGGCTGCCTCTGGGCGCGGCGCCCATGGCGTACACGCTGTGGTCAAGGCACCTAAAGCACAATCCCAAAAATCCGTGCTGGCCGGACAGGGACAGATTTGTGCTGTCGGCGGGACACGGCTCGGCGCTGCTCTATTCGCTGCTGCATATATTCGGATACGACGCAACGATAGACGACTTAAAGAACTTCCGGCAATTAGGCTCTAAAACCGCCGGCCACCCCGAGCACTGGTATATACCCGGCATAGAGACTACAACGGGGCCTCTGGGGCAAGGCATAGCGAACGCGGTTGGCATGGCTATGGCGGAAGCGCATCTTGCCGCTATGTTCAACAAGGAAGGGTATAACGTTGTCGACCACTATACTTACGTGCTTTCGGGTGACGGCTGCCTTATGGAGGGCGTTGCTTCCGAGGCGTGCTCGCTCGCGGGAACGCAGAAACTCGGAAAGCTTATTTTGCTTTACGACCGCAACAAGATAACAATAGAGGGCGGAACGGACTTCGCGTTTGACGAGGACGTAGCAAAGCGCTTTGAAGCGTACGGCTGGCAGGTGTTAAGCGTCGAGGATGGAAACGAGGATATTGGAGCGATATCGAAGGCCATAGAAGCGGCGAAGAAAGAAAAAACGAAACCTTCGATAATAATAATAAAGACCGATATAGGCTACGGCTGCCCTGCGGTTCAGGGCAAAGAGTCGTGCCACGGTTCGCCGCTCGGGGAAGCGAATATTGCGGAGCTCAAAAAGACGCTGGGCTGGGACTATGAAGGAAGCTTTGTGGTGCCCGACGAAGTGAAAGCCGCGGCGGAGGAGAGGCAGAAAGCTTACACCGAAGCCGAGGCGAAATGGAACGCGATGTTCGCGGAATACAAAAGCAAATATCCCGACATGGCGCAGATGTGGGATAAATGCTTTAACGGAGTGGACGAGAGCGTGCTTGCCGACCCGTCGCTGTATAAGTTCGACAAGGCTATGGCTACAAGAGCGTCCTCCGGCGTAATATTAAACAGGCTCGCGGATAAGCTGCCGGGGCTATTTGGCGGCAGCGCGGACTTGGGTCCGTCCAATAAATCCGTACTTAACGGCAAGGCTTATTTCTCTCCCGAATCGAGGGAAGGCATGAACATACACTACGGCATAAGGGAATTCGCGATGGCGGCCATAGCGAACGGCATAGCGCTTCACGGCGGCCTGATACCGTATGTCGCAACGTTCTTCGTGTTTACGGATTACTTGAAGAACGCGGTGAGGATGTCCGCGCTGATGGAGCTGCCGGTGATATACGTAATGACGCACGACAGCATAGGCGTGGGCGAAGACGGGCCTACGCACCAGCCCATTGAGCAGCTTGCGTGCATGAGGGCTACGCCTAATACGCATATGTGGCGCCCGGCCGACTCGAAGGAGACTGCGGCGGCTTATATATCCGCGCTTAAAGCGAAAGTGCCTTCCGTCATAGCGCTGACAAGGCAGAACCTGCCGCTTTACGAGGAGACAAGCGAGGCCGCATTAAAAGGCGCGTATGTGCTCAAAGATTTCGGCGCCAAGCCGGACGTCGCGCTCATAGGAACGGGCAGTGAAGTAGAGCTGTGCATGAAAGCGGCTGAAAAGCTCGCCGCCGAGGGAATCAATGCGCGCGTGGTATCGATGCCGTGCATGGACGTGTTTGAAGAGCAGAGCGAAAGCTACCGCCAGAGCGTGCTGCCCGATACGCTGGATAAAAGAGTAGTCGTGGAGGCGGGTTCGTCTTTCGGATGGGCAAAGTATGCGCGCGACAAGGGCGAGATAATAGCTATAGATACTTTTGGCGCGTCCGGGCCCGCGGAGCAGCTTTTCGAAAAATACGGCTTTAC